>JALZWA010000197.1 GCA_023299815.1 Akkermansiaceae bacterium | reverse complement strand
AGAATGGTGTCCATCATTCCAGGCATCGACTCGCGAGCACCGGAACGGACAGAAAGGAGAAGTGGGTTCTTGAGATCACCGAACTTCTTGCCCATGGCTTTTTCGACCTTGGTAATGTTCTCTTCAATCTCAGCATCGAGAGATTTAGGATACTTCTTAGCGTTGTCGTTGTAGTAGGTGCAAACTTCAGTGGTGATGGTGAAGCCAGCAGGAACGGGAACTCCGATGCTGCTCATCTCGGCGAGGTTTGCGCCTTTTCCTCCGAGGAGGGCTTTCATCGAGCCGTCTCCGTCGCATTTTCCTGCGCCGAAGTAATAAACGTTTTGGGTCTTCTTAGAGGCCTTTTTTGCAGCCTTTTTTTTGGTAGCCATGGGTTTGTTCTCTTAGTGAGTTTTGGTCAGAGGATTCCGTCAAAAATCGGATTAATCTTTGACGGAAAGGCGCGCACTTTATCAACGAACCCCTTACTGTCAACTCACGTGTTGATTGGAACTTCAAGGGTTTCGCAAACAGCAATCGGAAGAAAATTGTTCCCAACTTTGGACGCGCTTTCTAAGTTCATTGAGTAGAACTCGCTGAACTCTCCCATGATTCTGCTGCAGCCTTTCAGATCGCGACTGACATCCCCACCATCATGCCTAAAAATTCCCGCCAGTTTGAGATTCATAAACACAATTCGAACGACCAATCGCGCGTCACCGACCACCTCGCCATCGAGGAGCCGCTTCAAGTCGTGATCGATGGGCGCGCCCTCGCGGTCTTAATGCGCACCCCGGGAGAAGATAAACTCCTCGTCCTAGGCTTTTTAAAAACTGAGGGAATCATTCAGCAAGCCTCCGAGGTTTCTAGGATCGATATCGAGAGACGAGACAATCATGCCTTTGTCTTCTTAGCCGATGGGCACGAAGTCGACTGGGATAAAATGACGCGTCACCTCTTTGCCGCCTCCTCCTGCGGCTTGTGCGGAAAGGCCACCATTGACGCCATTTTACAAAGTCATTCTCAGCTCAAAAGCGACTTCAGTTTATCCTCCGACATTCTACTCGCTGCGCCCGACACCATGCGAGCGGCCCAAAAAACATTCGATTCCACCGGCGGTCTTCACGCCTCGGGACTCTTCGATCTCCATGGAAAACTCCTCGCCCTCCACGAGGACATCGGCCGTCACAATGCGCTCGATAAGATCATCGGACAGACTCTCTCGGACGAAATCGATTGCTCCCAGTCCTTCCTTCTTCTCTCCGGGCGCATTTCCTTCGAACTCATGCAAAAATCGCTCGCTGCCGGAATCCCCCTTGTTGCTGGAATCTCTGCCCCCTCCTCACTCGCCGTAGAATTTGCAAAGGACTCAGAGCAAACCCTGATCGGTTTCCTCCGTCCACCCACCTTCAATATCTACCACGGGGAAAAACGACTCATTAAGTCATCCTAATCACACTTCATCGCTTGCTTGAACGCCAAGATTTGCCACACTCCAAGCATGCCCAGCGCGACCGATCAGGACCTCATAGAACAGTGGAAAAATGAGCCCGCTCCCCTGCTCCCTCTTTTGCACGCCTTCCACGATCGCGATGGCTACCTCTCAGACGATGCCCTCCGCTCTGTCGCAGCTGGATTAAAGACGCCCCTCGCCGACCTCTTCGGCACCGTCACCTTCTACCACCACTTCTCCCGCGTCCCCGGCGGTCTTGAAGCACCTCGCGTCTGCACAGGAAACATCTGCTGCATGCACGGCGGAAATGAGATCCTCGAAACCCTCAAGTCCCAAGGGCAAGCCGCTACCGGAATGCCCTGCTCCGGCCGCTGTGACGCCATGGTCCCCGTTCTTCAAGGTCACACCACTCTCTCCGGCACCTCCGCCGACACCCTCAAAGTCAGCCCCTCGCCGCTCCCGCCCGTCAATCCCGGCGGCAACGAGGAAGCTCTCTTTTCAAACATCCGCAAAGAAGGAAACAACACCCTCACCGGCTACCAGTCACACGGCGGGTTCAAGGCCCTCTCCTCCGTATTAAAAGGCAACCCCTCAGCGGTCATCGACACCATTTCTGACTCCAAGCTCGCCGGACGTGGCGGCGCAGGATTCCCCACCGGCCTGAAATGGAAAGCCGTCGCCGACTGCGACCGCCACCCCAAGTCCATCGTCTGTAATGCCGACGAAGGCGAACCAGGCTGCTTTAAAGACCGCACCCTCATGGACTACGATCCCTATGCCCTCATCGAGGGCATGATCATCGCCGCCTTTGCCACCGGCGCACCCCGTGGCTTCATCTACCTCCGCTACGAATACCCCGAGACGAATATCCTTTTAGAAAAATGCCTCGCCGAGTGCCGCGAAGCAGGCCTCCTCGGAAACAACATCCTCGACTCCGGGCTCGAATTCCACCTCTACGTCCGTCGCGGAGCCGGAGCCTACATCTGTGGTGAAGAAGGATCCCTCCTCAACTCGCTCGAAGGAAAACACCCCTTCCCCCGCAACAAGCCCCCCTTCCCCGTCACCCACGGATTTGAAGACAAGCCCACCGCCGTCAACAACGTCGAGACCCTCTGCGCCGTCCCGCCTATCATCAATAAAGGCGCCGAGTGGTATCAATCCCTCGGCCTCGGCGACCACGTCGGCACCAAGCTCATCTCCCTCTCCGGTGACATCATGCACCCCGGCAACTACGAAGTCCCCTTCGGACTTCCTTTAAAAACTCTCCTCTACGACTGGGCCGGCGGCCCAAAAGACGGACGCACCATCCAAGCCGTCACCATGGCAGGACTCTCCGGCGGCTTCCTCGGCCATCAAATCCTCGATGACCTCACCCTAGACGACCCCTGCATCAAATCCCACGGCTCCTTCCTCGGCGCTGGCGGCATCATGGTCTTCGACGATACCCGCGACATGGTCAAAGCCGCCCACGACGCCATGGCCTTCTTCGCCCACGAATCCTGCGGCAAGTGCTTCCCCTGCCGCATCGGCACCCAGCGCCTCACCGAGCGCCTAGGAGGAAAAAATGACGACCTCTCTCAAGAAGAATGGACCGCTGAGGTAGACGACATCGGCGAAGCCATGAAAGCCACCTCCGCCTGCGGACTCGGCATGGCCGCCCCCAATGTCACCGAATCCCTCATGAAATATTTCCCCGAGCAGGTTGCCGCCAGCACTCAGAGCTAACCCCCTCACCTTTTTCTCCAGATGATCAACGATCCTAACTCCACCGTCTCAACCCAGCTCTCCATCACCATCGATGGAGCAGCCACCACCTTTAATAAAGGCGAGACCATTTACGAAATCTCAAAGCGTCTTCAGAAAGACATCCCCACCCTCTGCTACGATGACCGGCTCGATGCCTTCGGCGGCTGCCGTCTCTGCGTCGTGGAGGTCGAGGGCATCCGAAACCCCGTCGCCTCCTGCACCACGCAGGCTGCTGATGGCATGATCGTAAAAACCTCCCCGCCCAAGATCGAGAAAATGCGCAAGACGCTCCTCGAACTCGTCGCCTCAGAGAACAAAGACGCTGAAGTCGACCCCCTCCGCGGACTCGCCTCCCAAGAACTCTCCACCCTCGTCAACAAATACGGCGCACGGAATGGCCGCTTCAAAGGAAAGCAATCCGGCACCTCAAACACCGCCGACCTCAACCCCTTCATCCTCCGCGATTACGATAACTGCATCTCCTGCTACCGCTGCGTCCGCGTCTGCGCCGAGCAAGAAGGCGACTACGCCATCACCATGATGAACCGTGGTTTCGAGACCCAGATCACCACCGAGTTCGGCAATGACCTCCGCGACTCCGATTGCACCTTCTGCGGCCAATGCGTCCAGACCTGCCCCACCGGAGCCCTCGCTGACAAGAAAGCCCTCCGCGCCGTAGACCTCATCGAGCCTATCAAAAAGACCCGCACCGTCTGCCCCTACTGCGCCGTCGGTTGCTCCATTGATCTCATGACAAAAGGCGATAAAATCGTCGGCGCCCAACCCGCCATGGACGGCCCCGCCAACAAAGGTGCCCTCTGCATCAAAGGCCAGTTCACCTACGACTTCATCCAACACGAGGACCGCCTACAAAAGCCCCTCATGAAGCAGCCCGATGGCTCCTTTAAAGAAGTCGAGTGGGACGAAGCCCTCACCGCTGCCGCCAAGGGATTCGCCGACGCTCGCGCAAAATATGGCCGCCACTCCGTCTTCGGAATCGCCTCAGGCCGCGCGCCGCACGAAGCAGCCTACACCATGCAGAAATTCATACGGGCCGGCTTCGGGACGCACCATATCGATAACTGTAGTCGAGCCTGACACGCTCCCACCGTAGCCGGTCTGGCTGCTCAAATCGGAAGAGGCGCAATGTCCAATCCTCTCAAGGACATGGACAAACCCGACACCATCTTCGCCATCGGCACCAACATGACCGAGTGCCACCCTGTCGCCGCCACCGGTCTCAAAAAAGCCCTCACCAAAGGAGCCAAACTCATCGTCGCCGACCCGCGCAAGACTCGCCTCGCCGAGCTCGCACACCTTCACCTTCCCATCCGCGTCGGCTCAGACGTCGCCCTTCTCCTCGCCATGGCCCACGTCATCGTACGAGAAGGACTAGAGGACAAAGAATTCATCAAAGAACGCTGCGGAGATTTCGAAGCCTTCGAAACCCACCTCAAAGAATTCACCCCCGCTTGGGCCAGTGAAATTTGCGAAGTGGATGCCGCCGACATCGAGCAAGCCGGCCTCTGGTATGGTGCCGCCAACCTCGGAGCCATCTACTACACCCTCGGCATCACCGAGCACATCTGCGGAGTCGATAACGTCCAGTCCCTCTGCAACCTCGCCCTCCTCACCGGCAACCTCGGGAAAGAAGGCACCGGCATTAACCCAATGCGTGGCCAGAATAACATTCAAGGCGCAGGCGACTGCGGAGCCGTCCCCAATAACTACCCCGGCTTCCAACCCGTCCTCTCCCCTGAGTCTCACGAGAAATTTAAGAAACTCTACCAACAACCCGAGATGGACCTCGGCAACTCCATGACAAAGGTCACCGCCCTCGACCTCTGCGGAGTGGAAGAAGGCGGCATCCACGCCATGCTCATCGACGGCGAAAACACCGTCGTCACCGACCCCGATAAAAATCACTGCGAGAAAGCGCTCCAGTCGCTCGACCACCTCGTCGTCATCGACATTTTCCTCACCGAAACCGCGCAAATGGCAGACATCGTCCTCCCCGCCTCCGCCTGGGGCGAGACTGATGGAGTCCAAGCCAACACCGAGCGCCGCGTCCAGCGCCTCCGCAAAGCAGTCCCATCTTACGGCGACTCCAAGCCCGACTGGTGGATCATCTCCGAGATCTCAAAACGCCTCGGCACCCCCGGCTTCGAATACGAATCTGCCAAAGACGTCTTCAACGAACTCTGCGCCCTCAGCCCCATCTACAAAGGCCTCAACTGGGACAACATCGGCGACGGCGTCTACCAATGGCCCGTCCCCGAAGAAGGCCACCCCGGCACCCCCATCCTCCACGAAAAAGAATTCAAAGAC
>JALZWA010000196.1 GCA_023299815.1 Akkermansiaceae bacterium | reverse complement strand
AGTAGTGCGGTGAGTGATTCGCGAGTTCCGGGGGCTTTAGGGAACTTGGCAAGGATGAGGATTTCCTCCGCATTCGGTGCGCGGTCTAGGGCGGGGAGAAGGCGGGCGATACGGCTGCTCCCGACCTTCGGATCCAGCGAAAGATTCGCCAAGAGGACGGCCTCGACTGGGAGAGCATGCGCGGCATCTGAATCGAGAAATTGAATGACTATCTTACGATTTTTCTCGAGGAAACGGCGGACGAGAAAGCGCTCGAACTCGCGGTCATATCCTCCACGGATCGGGATCAAGCTAGGGGACCGCGAGCTGCGGGTGGTTTCCGGATTTTTGATCGAGGCCCGCGCAAAGCTGAGAAGCTTTGGTAAGATCGTCGTTGCATTTTCTGGAAGCTGTTTGGCGAGGGTCTGGATGGTGGCGAAGCGGACTTCACGATCCGAGTCTTCTAAAAAGAGATCCGCAAATTCTGGGTAGCGGGCCAGCTCGCGGCGAACATTCCGATTCGCAGAGGTGGCGAGAGAGCGGGCCGCACTACGGTCAGAGGCGGAGAGGGCCCAGAAGGCTTGGATGCGCTTGGCATCGCTTGAGGAAGGGTCAGTAAGAGCAGCCTTTAACGCGGTGGGGACGTCTGCGGACTTCCGATCAGCGAGGGTCTGCCAGACGAGGTGGCTTTTTGCAGTGGGGGAAGTTCCTAAGGCCGCCACGAGTTCTTGAGTGGACTGTTTGCTGAAGTCAGGAATGGTGACGAGGCCTTTGCCATCGGTCGGCTTGATGCGCCAGATGCGCCCACGGCTGCGGTCACGGTCAGGGTGGTTCCGAGCCACTTCATTATGAGAAATGATCTTATTATACCAATCGACGATGTAGATGCAGCCATCTGGCCCTTGGGTGAGGGCAACGGGCCGGAACCATGGGTCATCGCAGGTGATGAAATCTGGTAAGTGCGCATACTCAGGATAAGCACCATCGCGCTTTACTCCCACGGTGTTGATGGTGGAGGTGATGGCATTGGCGAGTAGGAATGTCATCTCTCCCTCGGACGGGGCTTGAGGCCCATTTTCTAACAAAGCCAGACCGCTGAGGCCGGTTCCTCCCAAGCGGAAGTCGACTGAGGGCATCTCTGGTTGGTAGCTTTTGCGGTAGGACTTCATCCCGCCGGGGTAGTAGGCGTAGTCGTGAAACTCGACGACGGAATGGCCGAAGTCATTCGCCTCTTGGATGAAGCTCTCTCCTTCTCCGGTAATGATGAGTCCCCAAATATTATTGGGGCCGGTGCTGGTGACTTCAAACTCAGTGCCATCGGTGCGCATTCTCGCCATGGAGCATTTCAGGAATGGGGTGACTTTATCATCGCCCGGGCGTTTTACCTTACTGGTATTATAGAGGCCCTGCGCGAGCCACAGCCAATCGCCAGGAGCGCGGGTGAATTGGTGAGGAAAGAGGTGGCTGTCTTGCACACCGAAACCGGTGAGGATGACCTCGCGCTTATCAGAGATGCCATCGGCATTGGTGTCGCTCAGTTTCACCAAGTCATGCCCGTGCATGGCGTAGCAATCATCCCCCGCCCCCCAAGGCAGCATGCCCAGAGGCATCGCCAAGCCATCGGCGAAGACGGTGGGATTTGTGAGCCCTTTCAGCGGGAGCGGCTTGTTCAGTGCTTCACGAGAGTAGACGAGGATTTTGTCAGCACCCTTGCCTTTGTAGAGAGCTTCGGCGGCGGCGCGGTTCTCCTTACCATCGACTGGATACTCCAAGGCGGTTTGGGTCCACATGCGCCCTTGTTGGTCAAAGGAGACGGAGACGAATTTGCCAATCCCGGTGTTTTCTTGGGCGACGAGCTCGATCTCATAGCCCTCGGGGAGGTGGAAGAGTTTTTGCTGATCGACTGCGGTGTTCGGCTTACCGCGACCGTTATATTGCTTGATGTCTTTTTTGGGGCGAAGAGGAGGAGCTTCCTTTTTTTGAGCGAAGGCAGAAAAGAAACAGAGGCTGCCGAGAAGAGTGTAAGTGAGAGAAGAAATGGTCATCATTAATGAGGTGCGAGAGGCCGATTTCCAATGAGGGAAAGCTATCTAGCTTCCTTTATTACGGCAGTGATTGACGAATTTTCATCATATATACGAAAATCGATGACAACAACTTTCATGCTGCCCGACTTGATCAGTCTCTTTTTCAAGGAGCGATGAGATCTTTATTCGCGATACTCAGAAGGTCGTTTCCCAAGCCAGCGCTTGAAGGCATTGGAAAATGTGAAGGGATTCTCATACCCAACAGCGAGAGCCACCGTCTCGACCTTAAGCTCGGTCGTGGTGAGGAGAGTCAGCGCATGGCGCATGCGTAGATAGGTGATTTGCTGCATCGGGCTGCGGCCGAGCTGCTGCTGACTGAGACGACGCAGGTGCTCTTTTCCAAGATGACCTATTTCCTCTAAATCCTTCAGGCTCCAGTTCCGCTCAAGGTCACCTTCCACCTCTTTCCAGACCCGCCAGAGGCGGTCATCTCCCTGAAAGGGGCGAGCGGCCCGAGCGACGAAGCCATGGATCAACTCGACCCAGTGATGAATGGCAGAGGGTTCAGGCTCATCGCGCTCCATCTCGGCGGCGAGACCTGCAATGGAGAAATTCAAGGGCTGGACTGTGCCTTTATGAATGACCGGGCTGTTCGAGGAAAGCACGGGAGAAACCTCGCGAGATTCTTCATAGCGGACCCAGGCGAAATACCATTTCTTCTCTCCCTTTGTGCGGATTGCGGTGGGGACGAAGGCGGGGAGAAGGCAGATTTCATTCGCTTTCACGGTGCGCCATTCACCATCAATGAGAGTCTCTCCTTCTCCCTCTAAGACAACGAGAACAAAGGTGCCGGATGCATCCGAGCGGAGAACCTCAAAGGAAGCGCTCGCCCACATGCGACCGACGTGGGCGATGTGGTGAGTATGAAGAGATGGGCAAACGGGAGCATCTGAAAGCCACGAACGATCATCTGAGTGATCGGCGCGCACCACTTCCAAGCGAGTTCCCTTTCCGAAAATCTCGCGGTCATCGGTTTCCTTCTGTGGTTTCTTTGCCATGGAAGTGCTTCTTGGTGTTAGGTGGGCAGGCTCATGGCCCGATTCCACTACTCTATTTAATAAGGTGTTGGGGAAAGTCTTCTATCTTCTTGCAACCTACCTGCTCCATCACTTGTTGTAACTGCCGCTTTAGTATTGTCACGGTATGGTAGCCTCCTTTTGATCCGAGAGCGCCCACTCCATACATGAAGGAACGTCCCATAAAGGTGAACTTGGCCCCCGAAGCGAGCGCATTGGCGACATCGGGCCCCTCACGGAGTCCGCTATCGATCATCAGGGTCGTCCTCTCTCCGAATTCCTGAGCGAGGGCTGTGAGTGGCTTGATGGTAGATTGTCCGGCATCGAGCTGGCGTCCGCCGTGGTTTGAAACGATGAGGCCATCTACTCCGAGAGAAATCGCTTTTTCAGCATCCTCTGGGTTAACGATGCCCTTCACGACGAGCTTCCCTTTCCAGCGATCTCGGATGGCCGCGATCTTGTCAGGATTCAATCGGCCAGAGAAAGTCTTGTTCATGAAAAGACCGAGGTGCTTCATGCTAAGCCCCTTTGGCAGGTAGGGCGTCATCGTTTTAAATTCCGGCGCACCCGCAGCAAGCTGGCCAAAAGACCAAGTGGGGTGCGTCATCATTTGCAGGACGTTCTTGAGCGACATCTTGGGCGGGATCGAGAGACCATTCTTAATCTCCTTAGGCCGGTAGGCAAAGGTGGGGGTATCCGCAAGAATCACCAGCACAGGCATGCCGGCATCTGCCGCACGATCGAGAAGCTTATCGCGCAGGTCATCCTCGGCAGGGTGGTAGAGCTGAAACCAAGCATTTCCCTCCGTGAGTTTCGCAACAGTTTCGATACTCGCGGTGCCGACGGTGCTCAGAATAAAGGGGACATTGTGCGTGTGGGCCGCCTTTGCGAGAATCTCGGTGGCACGCGGCCACATCAATCCCTGCAGGCCGATGGGAGCGATCCCAAAAGGCGCGTCATAAGTCTTGCCGAAGAGCGTCGTCTTGAGATCCGAGCCAGGGTAATCACGGAGATACCATGGCTTGAGCTGCACATCACGAATCTCAGCGGTATTCCGGCGCAGGTTGATCTCGGAGTTACACCCCCCTTCGAGATAATCGAAGGCAAATCCGGGCAGGCGCTTACGCGATCCTTCTCGAAGGTGTTCGATGGAGGGGTAGCGTGAGTCGATGAATTCCATGATCAGGTAAGTTTCAAAAAATTAGCCCTTCAGATTCTCGAGCAGTGCTTCCGCGCAGGCCGTGGAAAAAGCGGTATCATTGATCTCTGCATCCACCTCGATGAGCTTGATGGAGTCAGAAAGGTTCTCTTTGATTGCGGAAAAAAGAGCCTCGTCAGCCTCAGCATCGTAGAAGGACTGCCCTTCAGCACTGATGATACTGACGGCCTTCGTGGGAAGAAGGACGGTGACGGGCGCGGTGTAGGCATTCACCTTTTCCGCGAGGATTTTTCCAAGTTCGGCGCACTCCTCGGGCGTGGTCCGCATGAGGGTAACTTGTGGGTTGTGAATGTAGAAATTGCGACCCTCGTATTTCTCGGGGACCGTCTCGCGTCCGCCAAAGTTCGCCATATCAAGGCAACCGGGAGTCACGATGGCTGGCACGCCGGCCTTACCTGTCGCCTCGAGGCGAGTCGGTCCCGCACTGAGGGTGCCGCCTACGAGTTCATCGGCCCACTCGGTGGTGGTGATATCCAAGACGCCGGTGATGAGGCCGTCTTCGATCAATCTCTCCATCGTCTTGCCACCTGTTCCGGTGGCATGGAAGACGAGCACTTCATAGCCCGCGTCCTCGAGAATCTTGCGAGCCGCATCGACGCACTCGGTGGTGTTTCCAAACATGCTGGCCGCGATGAGTGGGCGCTCGTCTGAAGAGGGAACGATCTCCGCTTCCACCATGCCGCAGATGGCTCCGACAGCGCGGGTGAAGATCGTTTTAGAAATACGATTAAGCCCAGCAACATCGACAATACTAGGGATCATCGTGATGTCAGTAGAGCCTACATAGTGCGCAGTGTTTCCACTCGCGAGAGTCGAGACCATCACCTTAGGGAAACCAACTGGCAGACCGCGCATCGCTCCGGATCCCAGAGCGGTGCCTCCCCCTCCACCGAGGGAAATAATGCCATCGATTTCCCCTTCAGCCGCAAGTGCGGAAACGAACTTGGGTGCGGCCTTACTCATGGCCACCACACATTCACCACGATCCTTGCGGGCCATCAGAGCCTGCAAGTCCAAGCCATCCGCCGCTGCCACTTGATCACGCGTCACATCTGGAGTGATGGTAGGATCCGCACCCGTCCCGACATCGATCAGGAGAGGAAGATGACCTTTTTGACGAATCAACTCGGCGATGAAAGCATGCTCTTCTCCTTTCGAGTCGAGCGTGCCGAGCACGGCGATGGTTTTGGCTTTCATGACTAAGAAGTGCGGTTCAGTGGAATGGATTTAAACTCCTTCGTGAGATTGGTCAGTGATTCCTCGACGGCCATGCGCTCAAGGCTGGAGGCTCCCACGAAGCCGACGGCATCGGTCCGCTCGTTAATAAAGGCAGCATCGGCTGGAGTCGCAATAGGTCCACCATGAGAAAGGTAGATCACGTCATCACGGACAGATTTTCCGGCATCGATAATGGCTTGAGTTTGCGCAGCGGCCGCGTCGAGCGACATCGCGGCATCGGTCACTCCGATCGAACCACCGATGGTGCAGCCGACGTGGGCGATGATGACATCCGCACCCGCTTCTGCCATGGCCTTGGCCTCGGCTGGAGATGCCACGTAGACGATGGAAAAGATGTCCATTTTACGTGAGAGTGCGACGGTCTCGACTTCCTTGTGCGTGCCCATCCCGGTTTCTTCCAGCTGCTTACGGAAGTCTCCATCGATAATCGAGTGCGTAGGAAAATTGTTCATCCCGGAGAAGCCCATATCTTTGACCTGCTGCAGCCAGTGCCACATGCGGCGACGCGGGTCAGTGCAGTGCACTCCGCAGATCACGGGGATTTCTTTAACGACAGGAAGAACTTCATATTCGCCGATCTCCATCGCGGTGGCATTGGCATCGCCATATCCCATCATCCCAGCAATCGAACCGTGCCCCATCATGCGGTAGCGACCTGAGTTGTAGATAATGATGAGGTCCGCTCCGCCCTTTTCGATAAATTTAGCGCTGATACCGGTTCCCGCACCGGCCGCAATGATGGGTTCACCTTTGGAAAGAGTATCACGCAGACGCTCAATAACCTCAGTGCGAGTATAAGGGTTTCCTACCCCAGTCCATGGATTTGGCATGCTGAACCCTAGTCCTTGGAAAAATAGAGAACAATAGCAGAAATCCACATTTTAATGACATTTTGGGTGGGGTCTTGCTTTCCCTTTAAGACATTCGCGGAATATTTCTATTGGCTCGAATCGCCATCGCATTGTATGGCCTTTTTTCTCAGCTCGGCACGAGCCGAACCATTCAATTCAGTTCACGAAACTCAGAAAGGATTTACCAATGGCATTCACACCAAGCAAAGATCACAAAAGGCGGGAACGGGAACAGAAAAAGCTCGATAAGCGCATGGCCCGAGATGCCGCCAAGGCAGAAAAGAAAGTCGCTGACGAGGCAGCCGCATTGGTTGCCGAAGCTGAGGCCGCCGAGAAGGCTCGCTGGGACGCCCTGACGCCTGAAGAGCAAGAATTCGAACTCCTCCTTAAGGAGGAAGAGAAGGAAAAAGAAGAGAAAGAAGGCTAGCGCGAAAGCTCCCTCAAATATTCAGGCAGATCCTCCGTGGTGCTCAAGTAGCGCTCCCACGACTCTGCAGATTGGCCCTGCCAGTCCTGCGCAATCTCAAGCGAGACGCGCCTTTTTTCCTCCAGATCAGTAATAACGGCAGCGGTGCCGAGAGCCGCCGCCGGATTGACACGTGAAATGGCCAAGGCATAAGCCGCGACCGAGGGGTCAATTTGTGACGAGGCATCGTATTGATTGAGCCAGTCAGCCGCAGCTCCGGGATCGACTTTTGTCAGAGAAGAAATGACCTCCGGAGCGAGGGTGAATTTGAGATCAGATTCCGGGAGGGCCGTGACCCATTGAAAAGCGGCCTGTGAATGACGCTGACTCCACTGACCGGTGAGAGCGCCGAGCGCCAAAGCCTGATCCGCTGGATCTGAGAGCGACTGCGCCCACTGCAGTCCCGCGCTCGGGTCATCGAGCTGGCCAGACTTCGTCCCGGTGAGGGTGATGGCTCGCTCACGAAATGGCGACGCCTCCAGCGAGCTCGCCCATTGAAAAATCTCGCTTGGAGTTTGTGAGAACCAGCTCTGGAAAAGGAGATCAAGCGCATGGGTGAGCGCGGGGCTCTCAGGCAGCTCAGAGAGGAGACTGGCCGTCTCTTGCGGGGCCACTTGCGAAAGACCCGCGAAGAGGGAAAGGATGTATTCGGGAGGGTCGACGCCATCAAGAAAAGGAGGACTGGAGGCGGGGTCGTGCTGCTGACCGTCAAAGACCTCTCTGAGCAAGGCGGAAGCCGCCGTGGAATTCTCCTGCGCCCATTGCTGAAAGACAGTGGCGGTCCGAGCAAGATCGTGACGAAGGCTCTCGACCCGCCGAACTTGCGCCAGCGCATCGAGCGGAGAAACCTCAAGCCAGCGCCGGAAGAGCTGAGCGAGGAGACGATTTTTCTCAGACTTATCCGCTTCCAAGAAGATGGCCTCGAGAGCGTCCTGAAAGTCCGCTTGAGAAGCTGATCCCGCAAGACGACCTTCAAGGAGGAGGGTGCGTTCTTGATCAGTGGACGCCTCTAAAAAACGACTTCGATTCACCGAATTGGGTAACTTTTCTCGAAGAGAAAGCGCGCGCTTCGCAGCGGCCTCTTGTCGCACGACGAGAGACTCACTCCCCGCTCGATAAGCCAACCAGCAACTAGCAAGAACCAGCGCGACAAGGACGAGAGGATGACGCAAGAGCTTCACTTGAAATGGGAGAGGAGAGATTCACGAATATCCGCAGGCATGCTCGTATCCGCGCGCAAGAATGCTCTCGCAACCTGTGGCTGATCGCTGATCCAAAAGCGGCCCAGCTGCTCGGATGTCTCACGGCGGAGACCCTCAGACTGGATCCGTGCCACTTGAGAAAAAGCGAGATCAGGATCAAGACCCACCACTGACCAAGCCACCGAGCGCGCCGAAAGATCATATGCTGGAGAGCCCCACTGCCCTTCTAACCACTCGGAAGCGGCAAGAGGTTCCTGCCGCGCCCACTGCTTAGCCGCCGCCGCAAGCACGCGGGGTTGCTGAAGCTCCGAGGCCCAAGCCAGAGCCCCCTCCGGCTCGATGAGCGCCCAGCGATTCGCGAGCGACTCCTGAAAAACGACCCGCTCTTTGGTATCTGCAAGCCCCTTAGAAAATTCGAGCGCCGCCGGAATCATCTCCTGCGAGAGCTGCCCCGCCGCCTTTTGCATCGCCACTAAGCGAAGGTCTCCTGCATCGGCAGGAAGGGAATCGAGGAAGAAAAAAAGCGCCTCACTCCCCTCCCGCATCTGCTCTCCTAAGAGAAAATCGATAGACGAACGACCGAAGCTTTTCGGTTGCGCCAGAAGCTCGCGCAATGCCCCTGAAGGATCACTCCGCGCCATCCCTCGGATCAGTGCCGCCCTGAGATAAAGAGCGCTGTCTTCATTCGTCGGAATATTTTTCTCCAACCAAAGACGAGCCGCAGCGGGATCACCAAAAGCCCACTGCGAAAGCGCAGAAAAAAGATAGGGATTCCTCACGTCATCAAACTCCAGCTCGCTCAGCCACGCCACTGCGGCCTCAGGATCCTCCGCGGCCCATTCACCCGCTCGCAACCAAAGTTCGTCATGAACAAAAACATCATCCCGCTGCGGTAGAAGCGCTTCAAACTCACCTCGCAAGCGCGTCAGATCACGCGAGCTAAAAGGCAGCTCTTGCACTTGGAAAACCTGCAAAGAATCCACAGTTTCGAACGCCACACTTGCCGCGCCCTCAGGCTCACTTTGACGGCCCAGATAAAAAGAGAAAGCCAGCAGCCCTCCCCAAGAAATTGCACCGATCAAAAGCCCTTTCCTCATGGCGCTATCACCTCAAGTCGGAAGAATCTTTTTCCACCAATTCCCCCCGGCACTGTCGTGATCACCTCGATCTCGTCAGCACTCAGAGAATTTTCCTCCACTACCACGCCTGCAGTAGACCAGCTATTCAGATCAGTGGACCACTTCACCTCTACGAGGTAATCGCCGAGATCGCTAGCACGCACGAAGCGGACCTCCGTATCACCTGCTCCGATCTCGAAGGAAGGATTCTGATAAGAAGAACGATCCTCTGGATCCGTCCCTAAAGAAAATTCGAGCAAGTTAGCGAATCCATCCTGATCTGGATCAGCGGTCTCAGCACCCTCCGCGAGAGTATCGAGCCCCCGCTCCGCAGCCCAATCCTCATAAGGAGTCGATTGTTCAGTCGCTACGATTTGGACCCCCGTAATCCCGCCATTCGCACTCCCACGGAGGAAAGTCACCGTGACAGAGGAATCGGTCTTCCCGCTAAACTTCGCGTAATTCGCGCTCGGGAAATTCTCACCCGTATCACTCGTCACCGTGTAGCTTCCGGCCTCCGTGCTTCGAGCGGCCATCGTGAACGAATAAGTGACATCCCCATCGGTAATCTTCTGCGTCGCACCCGAGCTTCCCGCACCGAGATAGACATAAACATCGTAACTCGCGTAAGGAATCCCACTGAACGTCACCGACGCATTGTTGTTCGCACTCGTATCGAGATACCCCGCGTAGAGACTGCCGTAAGGAGTGAGCTTTTCGTTATTAATATTCCACGTATTACTCATCGTGTAACTCAGACCGACCGAAGTCAGTGCACCACCGCTATCGACCAAGCCACCCTCACTCGGAGTCGCGATACTGCTCAGGTCTCGCGTCGCCTTCGAGACGATATTAAGGGCCCCCGTCTGATTCCAGTTCTTCTGCGCCACCTCCGGAGCACCCGCATAAGCATTCGTAGCTAGCATGCGTGCCGTGTCAATTTCCTGACCCCGCAGTGAGTTAAAATTAACCCCAATCGCAAGCGGATTCGGACCACCCGGCGAGTCGGCATCGAGGGGATCTGCCGATAAAACATTCGCCTCATAAGCATCGCCGTAGCCATCGAGATCTGAATCAATCTCAAGCGGGTTCGTGCCAGCCGCAATCTCAGCACCATCGCTCAAGCCATCTCCATCCGAGTCTACCACTGCAGGATCAGTGCCAAGAGAAAGCTCTTGAGAATCAGGGAGACCATCTTCGTCTTGATCTTCGAAAAAATAGGAAACCTCTGCATCATCGACCCCCACTCGGCCCCCATCGAAGTTCTTCCGCACCGCAAACACCGGATCGGTGATCTCCTCATCCGTCTGAAAACTAAAAAAGTAATCTACATTGCCCCCGGTATTCCCAAGACCATTTTCGAGAACGACTCCGTCGTAATTAGGAACATCCGCGACACTCGAAGAGAGATAAGCAGCATCAGGCGAAACAGAACTCGGCACCCCATCGTAGAAGCCAAATTCGACCTCACCACCCGTGGCCCAAGTTTGGTTAAAGTCGGCAATCTTGACCTTCATCGTCACCGTGGCCCACTGAGGAATCGATCCCGTGATCTGTTGGTAGATCGAGTTATGAAGACCTCCCTGCATGTAGGAGAAGGCTCCCCCCAAATTGTAAGCATTGGCTCCTGAAAATTGCTTCCAAGCCGGAGCCCCACCCGCCCATGACCAAAATTCCTTGATATCGGATCCCGTGATCGTCACCTCAAAATCCGTCGTCACCGAATTTCCCACCACCCCATTCTCCTTCGCCTGCACCGTAATCATCTGGGAGGTCCCCGCAAAATTCACCGGCGGCGTCCACGAGATCGCCCCCGTCACCGTATCGATACTAGCCCCCGCCGGAGGGCTCACCAAACTGTAGGATACCGATTGAGGAGGCAGCTCGCTTCCGCTCGCAGAAACCGTAAGACTGATCTCCCCCCCAAAGTTCACTAGCTGATCAGGAATGGAATTGATCGTCAGAGACCGGCTATCCGGATTCGCCAAAACCGTATCGGTGATCCAGTTCTTATAAGCACGGATGCGCACGTAGACGATGCTCGATCCGTAGACATTTCCGGAACCTCCACTGAGCACGCCCGCGACCTGCGCCGTCACACCATTTTTATCAACGTAAAGCGGCGACCCAGAGTCACCATTCATCGATCCATACTCTAAATCAATCGCGGTGTTCCCGCCAAATCTACTATTTGAAGTATCAGTCGGGTGGTCAAAGTCAGCTTGCAAGATCGCATTGGCAGGAGATCCATTAAATGAAGAACCCGAGAGCACATTGATGTCATTTTTTCCTCCCCAGCGGACCTCATACCAGCGGCCTGAATTACTCGTCGCTTGTGCTTCCGGCTTCGCGCTATCGCCGTTTCCGTTATTGCGATTGTTCGCGGCACTCGCAGCTGATCCCACGCGCCCGACTTCATCCCATCCTCCAAACAAGGGTGCAATCCTCAAGGCCGAGGACGGCGCCTTCGCCTGGATCAGCGC
>JALZWA010000195.1 GCA_023299815.1 Akkermansiaceae bacterium | reverse complement strand
AAATCCTACAAAGACACCCTGTTCCTGCCCAAGACAGACTTCCCCATGAAGGGAAATCTGACGGTCCGGGAGCCGGCTCGCCTCGAAAAATGGAACTCCGAAGGCCTCTACGCACGAATTATTGCTAAGCGCAAAGCCGAAGGTGCCCCGCGCTTCCTCCTCCACGACGGCCCTCCTTTTGCAAATGGCGATGTCCACATGGGCACCGGCCTCAATAAGGTCCTCAAGGATTTTGTCATCAAGTCCAAGACCATGGCGGGCTTCGAAGCCCCCTACATCCCGGGCTGGGACTGCCACGGCCTCCCGATCGAGTTCAAGGTCATGCAGGATGAGGACGCTCGCGATGTCGAGCCGGCCGAGATCCGCCGCCGCTGCGAGACCTTTGCACGCGGCTGGATCGACACCCAGCGCGAATCTTTTAAGCGCCTCGGCGTCTTCGGTGACTGGGAAAATCCCTACCTCACCCTCAATCCTGACTACGAGGCCAACATCATCCGCACCTTCGCGGCGCTGATTGATAAAGGCTGCGTCTACCAGTCCCAAAAGCCCGTCCAGTGGTCCTACGGTGCCAAGACCGCCCTCGCAGAAGCCGAGGTCGAGTATGCCGATAAGAAGTCCACTGCCGTCTTCGTCCCCTTCGCCATGACTGGTGAAAAGTGGGCCGGATTTGACATTGCGATCTGGACCACCACTCCGTGGACCCTCCCCGCAAACCTTGGTATCGCAGTCAATGAGCGGTTCGTCTACGTCGCTGGTGAATTCACTAATGGTGAAGCCACTCGGAAGCTCATCGTCGCTCGCGAACTTCTCGGCACCGTCGAGGAAAAGACCGGCTGGAAGCCAAACGGTGACCTTCAGGAGATCAAAGGAGCCGAGCTCGAGAATCTCGACGCGCAGCATCCTTTCCTCGATCGCACTTCCAAGATCCTCCTCGCAAATTTCGTCACCGCAGAGTCCGGAACCGGCGCAGTTCACATCGCACCCGGTCACGGAGCGGACGACTACACCGTAGGCCAGCAATACGGCCTCGCCGTCCTCAGCCCAGTCGATGATGATGGAAAATTCACCGAAGAGTGCGGCGTCCCCGAACTCGTAGGACAACACGTTTTCAAAGCGAACGCCCGCGTCGTAGAAATCCTCGAAGAGAAGGGCAGCCTTCTCGGACAAGAGACCTACGCGCACAGCTACCCGCACTGCTGGCGCTCGAAAACTCCCATCATCTTCCGCGCCGTCGAGCAGTTCTTCATCTCCATCGATAAACTTCGCGACAAAGCGCTCAGCGAGATCGATGAAACCGAATGGCTTCCCAAGTGGGGGCGCAATCGTATCTACGGCACCGTCGAATCTCGCCCAGACTGGTGCATCTCGCGCCAGCGCACCTGGGGAGTCCCGCTTCCCGTCTTCTTCACTGCCGAAGGCGAGCCCATCGTCTCCGCTGATCTCGCACGTAAGATCGCCGACCTCATCGAAAAAGAAGGCACCAACGTCTGGTTTGAAAAATCAGACGAAGAACTCGCCACCCTCTTCGACCTCCCCGCAGGTTCCACGAAGTGCCGCGACACCCTCGATGTCTGGATCGATTCCGGCTCGTCCCACGTCGCCGTGCTCGATGCCCACCCTGAACTCAGCGCCCCCGCTGACCTCTACCTAGAGGCCACAGATCAACACCGCGGTTGGTTCCAGTCATCCCTCATGCTCTCCGTAGGAGTCCGTGACAAAGCGCCCTACAAAACGGTCCTCACCCACGGCTTTGTCGTCGACACCGAGACCGGGAAGAAGACCTCCAAGTCCGACGCCAAGAAAAAGGGCAAGCCCACCGACGCCGCCCACTTCTATAACAAGTATGGCTCGGACATCCTCCGCCTTTGGGTTTCCTCCGTCGATTGGCAGAGCGAGGTTCCCTTCAGCGAAGCCCTCTTCACCCAAGTCAGCCAGCCATACCGCCAGCTGAGAAACACCTTCAAGATCCTCCTTGGAAACATGCGCGATGAGAAAGTCAGCGAGCCCGCTGAACTCCCCCTCATCGACCAATGGATCATGGAGCGCCTCCAAGTCGTCATCCAAGAAATCACCGACGCCTACGAGAAATACGACTTCCGTAAAGTCTTCTCCACCGTCAACCAATTCGCCGCCTCAGACCTCAGCGCCTGCTACATCGATATCACCAAAGACCGCCTCTACTGTGATGCGGCTGATAGCGAGCGTCGCAAAGCCAGTGTCTGGGTCATGGGAGAAATCTTCGATGCCATGGTCAAGCTCCTCGCCCCCGTCCTCGCCTACACCGCAGAGGA
Organism: Akkermansiaceae bacterium; assembly: GCA_023299815.1. Taxonomy (GTDB): domain Bacteria; phylum Verrucomicrobiota; class Verrucomicrobiia; order Verrucomicrobiales; family Akkermansiaceae; genus SW10. The sequence goes on along the minus strand of JALZWA010000195.1, from coordinate 10,931 downwards.
AGCCTGGGAGCACGCCGGAAGCGAAGGATCGATCCACGAGCAAAACTTCCCCAAGCCGAACCCTAAGTTCATCGGAAAGGAAGCGATCGAGAAAGTCGACGCCCTCTTCGCTGTCAAAGCCGTCATCCAGACCGCCATCGAAGAGAAAGTCCAAGCCAAGGAGTTCAAGAAGAACAACGAAGCTAGTGTCCTCCTCACCGTCCCCGCGAATCATCAAGTCATCGACCTCCTCAAGGACGCCGAATTTGCCAAAGAATTCTTCATCCTCAGCGAGCTCAATCTCGTCGAGGGAGGAGAACTCTCCGCCACCGTCTCCGCGACCGGTTACGAAATGTGCCCCCGCTGCCGCCGCTACGAGCCCATCGTCAAAGACGGCCTCTGCCAGCGCTGCGCGGACGCCGTCCAATAAGGAGCAAGGGCGTCCCGCCCTGTCCCCTCAACCAAGTCAAAGCCGGAGCCCAAAGCTCCGGCTTTTTTGTCGGAAGCACTCTCAAAATTTTGATTATTACTCGCCAAAAGTGTGTTTTGAAAGTGAGTTTTGGCGAGTAATAATTATTTCAAGCTACGGGAGTGAATCGATTTTCGCCAACCAGCTTCAATTCCTGGTCTCCAAGAAGCAGGAACCTCCGCGACCCAAGCCCACCGAATCTTCCTCAAAAGATCGGCTGATCTCAATCTGTCACATAATACCACTCCCTCGTCGTGCCTTGCCATTTCAACAAATCACTCCGCCATTTGTCTCTTTTAAAACCTACTTGGTATAAGTTGAGAGGAAAAGATTCGCACCTTTATTCTGAAACTGCAGTATAGTGGTTTTAATGAGAACACTTCTTTTGCTCGGTCTCTGTTGCTCAATCGCGAATGCTGACCTCGTCGCCCATTATGCGCTTGATGAGACAGATGCTGGTTCCACCGTAGTGACTGATTCTCTGGGGAATAATCCAGGCGAGTTGATTGGTTCAGCAACAGTGACGAAGGGCTTTTCGGCACTGCATGGCACGGGTTACGATTTTCCGCTGCGCTCGGGTTTTAAAATTGCTCCCTCTCCAGAAGTGCGCCCGACAGATCAATTTACGATGACATGGTGGTTCCGGCCCACCACGCTCGATGCTTTTGATCGTATGTTTGAGACCCTCTCGGGCACGGGAAATGACGGCTCTGGTATCCGGGTCGATCTCGGGAGTTCTCCTGGAAATATGCTTCGCGTGCTCCTGCGTGATGGCAATGGCTTGACTAACACGACCATCACGAACCCACTGGTCCTTTCGACCGGAAATTGGTATTTTTTCGCTCTTCGCTACGACTCTCTCGGTGGCTCGGCGAAAGTGACCGTCTTGAGTGACACTGGTGGTTCCATCACGGGATCGAGCATCAGCTCGGCGACCACGACAAATTCAGCGCTAGGCACCAGCATCCTGAGCCATGCGACTGGAGTCTTCATCGCGGCGGATGAGGCCAATGCCGCGGGTAGCAATGACTTCGGTGGCGCGATGGATGATATCGCTATTTTCCAAACTGGGGATTCCTTTGGTGTCCTCACCGATGCAGAGCTTGCGGAGGTTTATAACAACGGCGCACTTGCCTTTGATCCCCCTGCGCCGCGGCCCACGATCAATTCCTTTTCGGCAAATGACACCACGGTGAACTCCGGAGAAATGGTGACGCTGAGTTGGGATGTCGCAGATGCGGATAGTGTCACGCTGACTCCCGGATTCGGGAGTGTGAGCGCGAATGACTCCGTGAGCTTCACCGCTTCCCTGACTGAGGTCTACGAGCTCACGGCGACGAATGCCGAAGGCTCCACGACGCAGACGCTGCAAGTCACTGTCGATGGGCTCGATCTTGCCCCTGAAATCAGCGAGTTTGTCGCGAGTAATTCGAGCTTCGATGACGGAGATGGAAACTCCACGGACTGGATCGAGATTCATAACCGGAACACAAGTTCTTTTGACCTCAGTGGATATTTTCTGACTGATGATGTGACTCAGCCACAGCAGTGGGCTTTTCCGGCGGGGACGATACTCGCGGGAGAGGAGTATTTTGTCGTCTTCGCCTCAGGGAATGACACCCCAGACAGCGCGGGCCACCTGCACACTAATTTTAGCCTAAAAGGTGGAGGCGAATATCTCGCTCTCATCGCGCCGGATGGCTCCACGGTTATTCAAGAATTCGCCCCTGAGTATCCCGAGCAGAAAACTGACGCGAGCTACTCTGCAGGAGGCTTTCTTCTCCAACCTACGCCGCGAGCGGCAAACATCGGGACCAGCCAGCAGGGCTTTGTCTTGGATACTTCTTTTGATGTGGATCGTGGTCACTACACCGCACCTTTTAATCTCACTATATCGACCCTCACCACTGGGGCTGAGATTTATTACACCACCGATGGCACGGAGCCCACGCCCAGCAATGGTTCCCTCTATTCCGTGCCGCTGAATATTGGCACGACCACGGTCCTTCGCGCAGCAGCTTTCAAGGACGGCTTCCTCCCAACCAACGTCGATACCCAGAGCTACATCTTCCTAAGCGATGTCATCAATCAGCCGAATAACCCTCCGAATACCACCACGCTGTGGGCAGGAAGAATCGCCGATTACGAGATGGATCAAGAGGTCGTCACCGACCCAGATTACGTGGATGAAGTCATCCCTGCGCTTGAAAAGTTCGCTTCTCTTTCTCTCACGATTGATCCTGATGACTTCTATGGAACTCAAGGGCTCTATCAGAATCCTGAAAGCAGTGGTCCCAATTGGGAGCGTGCGGTTTCTGCGGAACTGATCTCACACAATGGTGAGGAAACTGGGTTTCAGATTGATGCGGGCCTCCGCATTCAGGGTGGGAGTAGCCGGAATCCTGACACTCCGAAGCACAGCATGAGCCTCCGCTTCCGGAATCAATATGGTGCGGGGAAACTCAACTACCCACTCTTCCGAAATGCTCCTGATGGGCGCGATGCGGTCGAGAAATTCGATACCCTGCAGCTCCGCTCCGGCTATAACTACGGCTGGGTGCATCGTCACTTTTGGCAGGCTGATAAAGCGCAATATGCGCGTGACCAATTCGTGAATGATCTCTTTCTTGAGATGGATAACACCGGAGTTCATGGCCGCTGGATTCACCTTTATATCAATGGAATTTACTGGGGGATCTACCACATCCATGAGCGTCCGGATCAGGACTTCATGGAGTCCTACTTTGGCGGTGATGACGCAGATTATGACGCCATCAATTCTGGCGTGGCAACTTCCGGAACGGCTGCGGCCTACGGCGCGATGACGGATATCGCGGAAGGAAATATCGCCAGCAGCACGGTCTATGAGACGATGCAGGATCATCTCGATATCGATTCCTTCATCGATTACATGCTCATCAACTTCTACGTCGGGAATAACGATTGGGATGGTCATAACTGGCGCGCAGCAGGCACAGGGCCGACGGGCGTTCCTTTCCACTTCATCCCTTGGGATACCGAGTTCGCTATCTCTCCGAATCGCACAAGCCCCGCCTACCTAGATATCGCCGGAGCGCTCAACATCAATAAGACAGGGCTGAATGGGAACAACCGCCCGACTGGCATTCATCAAGACCTCGCTCAGAATGCTGAGTATCGCCTCCGCTTTGCCGATCGAGCGCACTTTGCTTTTTTCAATAATGGACCACTTTCGCCGACGGGAGCGGATCAGGTCTGGCGTCAGCGCTCGGATGATATGGGACTTGCGCTCGTGGCTGAGTCTGCTCGCTGGGGAGACTACCGCAGAGATGTGCAAGCAGCTGGAGGCTGGAGTTCCTCAGATTACGATCTCTACACCCGAGATGAATATTATTATCCGATTCAGGATTACATCTTGGAGACTTACATCCCGCAGCGTCCCGCGATTTATCTCGATCAGCTGCGGGCGAGTAATCTCTACCCAGATGTTGATGCGCCGACTTACAGCCATATTGCGTCTTCCCTCACGATGACGAATCCGAATACAGGCGGCACCATTTTCTACACTACGGATGGTTCTGATCCACGAGACGCAGGGGCTCAGACTTATAGCGAACCGATCACTCTCACCCAGAGTGATACTTACAATTCTCGCGTGCTTGAAAATGGCGAATGGTCTGCGCTGCAATCTGCCCCTGTGCTGATCGGGATTCCCGCGAGCAGTGCGAACCTCGTCATCTCGGAAATCTATTACAATGAACCAGGGCAAGAGGAGGCCAATGAGTTCATCGAGCTTACGAACGTCTCACCGCAGCTCATTGACTTGAGCAATGTGACCTTCACCGCTGGCCTCACTTACACCTTTCCAGTTGGCACAACTCTCGCTCCCGGAGCGCAGATCGTCCTGACGCCCGCTGATTATGAGGGCAGCTTGGATAACAGTGGGGAAACGATCACGCTCAATGACGTGATTGGCTTCATTATCGAATCGGTCACTTATAATGATGGCGGGGCATGGCCCTCTGCTGCTGATGGAGATGGCTACTCGCTCGTTCGCGTCTCTCCGGAAAGCTTCCTGAATGGGAACGAAGCGACCTCGTGGCGTTCCTCGACGGCGCTGGGCGGAAATCCCGGAGCCACTGATGCGACGACGTTCCCCGGTGGAGACGAGGACGCTCTTCTGCGCTACGCGCTTGGATCGAATGAGCTGAGTTTAGGCGCAACTCTGGGCTCCGTGATCGTGCCACGTAATCTTGCTGCAGATGACATCATCTCAATCGTGGAGACGAGCACAGATCTCGATACTTGGGTGGAGCTGACCGATGTGGAAGAGGAGACTCTCCCAGTCAATGGCTTTAGCTCGCAGACCTATCAAGTCGACCCCGCGGGAGTGAAGCGCTTCTTTAGACTGAAGGTGACGCTGCGTCCTTGAGGCGCTTCCGCATGATCCACTCGAGGTCGATTTGATTCCCAACTACGAAGCCATATTCGCCGATTTTTTCAAAATCGTAGCGCTTATAGAAACGAATGGCGCGAGGGTTCTCACTGAAGACGCTGACGTAGATTTCGCTTGTTTGAAGTGATGAGAAATACTCTTCGGCCCAGTTCATGAGCTGGGTCCCGAGACCTTGTCCAAGGAATTCCTTCCTCACGTAGATCTGCCAGATTTCCATCGCATCGGAGGCTGGGTTTTCAGCTGGCACATGCACTGGTCCGATCTTGATAAAAGCGATGAGTTGCTCTCCTTTGCTGATGACTTGGAAGTGAAGATCGGAGCGCTGTAGCTCCTCTGCGACAGCTGACTCGGAGTAGACCTTGGTTAGGAAGTCGTTGAGATCCTCTGGTGAATAAAGATCGCCGAAGGTTTCCACAAAAGTATCTCTCCCGAGATCCGCCAAGGCGGAAAGGTCACGGTGAGTGGGGGATCGGAGTTTCATACTTTGCTTCATGCTAAGATGATTTAGGCGCCCCCGCATCCTCCGCCCCCACACCCGCTGGAGCATCCTCCGCCATCATCGCTATTTCCGCATCCGCCACCGAAGAATCCACCCCCGCTGCTGCATCCACCACTACCATTACCACCGCCACCCCGGCCTCCACGAAAGCCGATAATGATAATGAGGATAAAGAGTCCGGCAATGATCGCGGAACCTCCGGCTTCGACGATGGTGCAGCTGGAGAGGATGAGCGAGGTGCCTAAGATGCCGAGGCCGAGGAAAAGAGGCCGCTTGGGAATGATGAGGTGGTTTTGCTGATTCACCTTGCGGATCTTTTCGGGGCTGAAGCGGAGCTCACTGGAGGGCCAAATATCAGCAGGGGGCTTCTCCATGAATTCGAGGAGGTAGTTTTTTTTGGTGCCCTCATACCAATCGATGAATTTTGCACGTTCGAATCTGCCGCCTTTCGTGGGTCCGTGATGGAGCTTTCGGCCTAAAGTATTCGAGCAGAGATCTTCCCAATAGGATTTGGTATAACAAAGGTGGAGGTGCCATGCTTCATCAACCTCGCGCGAGGGGGTGATCGAAAAATCGGAAGCACAGCAGAGATAGAGGAACTTACGATATTCCTCGATGACACGGAGGGTGAATTCTGAGCTCCAGTGGTTCTCGCTCGCAAGCCTATTAGAGAAAGAGAACCCAGCAGAAGGGTCATCAAATTCAAAGGCTTGGATCTTTTTCCAGAGAGCTTTGTTTTTCATGATCCAGATGATTTCATGGGATAAGAGATTTTGGCGATGAGAAATCTTAGCTGATTTTCTATCTGATAGATTTAAAGCAACTCCGGCTGGTCTTCTTCGGTGGCGAGTTTCACGCCGAGGCCGAGGAGGCGGACTGCTTTTCCTTCACCGCGATTCCAGGCGAGTTTGAGGAGGTCGAGGTAGGTTTCTTCATCGAGTTCGGAGCCTGCTTTTTCGGCGGTGGTCTGGGTGAAGTCATCGAACTTGAGTTTGATGACGCGGGATTTGATATCTTGGTCGATCTTTGCTTCTACGGAGTCACGGACTTCGCTGAGGACCTTGCGCATGACATCGGTGAGCCAGTCGAAGTCGCGGATGTTTTCGGAAAAGGTGTGCTCTTTTGAGAGGGACTTGCGGGTGCGGTCATTCGAGACGGAGCGGTCGTCATTTCCACGGCAGCGCTCGTAGAGCTCGACGCCCCATCTACCGAAGCGGTCGGCGAGTTCGAACTTGGTGAATCTTTGCAAATCTCCGCAGGTGGTGACGCCGATCTTGGTGAGCGATTCACGGCCGCGCTTGCCGACGCCGTGGATTTTTCCGACGCGCAGGCCGCGCATGAATGAGGGGACTTCGTCAGGGCGGACCTCGAGCTGGCCGTCGGGCTTATTCCAATCGCTCGCGACCTTTGCGATCATCTTGCAGGGCGCGATGCCGGCGGAGGCGGTGAGTCCGGTCTCGGTGAAGATGGCCTTACGGATTTCTTGTGCGAGTGCGGCACCGGATTCGCTACGGTGGGAGAGGTCGAGGTAGGCTTCATCGAGCGAGAGGGGCTCGATGAGATCAGTGTAGCGCGCGAAGATCGCTCGGATCTGGTGCGAGGCTTCGCGGTAGGCATCGAAGCGGATCGGGGTGAGGATGATCTGCGGGCAGAGTTGCTTCGCCTTGAAGACAGGCATGGCAGAATGGCAGCCGAACTTGCGGGCCTCGTAGTTTGCAGTGGTGAGGACGCCGCGCCCTGAGCTGCCGCCGACTCCCACGGGCTTTCCTTTCAGAGAAGGATTATCTCGCACTTCGATGGCTGCGTAGAAGCAGTCCATATCGATGTGGATGATTTTCCGAGAAGAGGGCACGGGTGTTTAATAAGAGTTAGGGAAACAATGATCAAAGAGAACGTGCTCTGTTTCTTCAATTTATTAGAAATAGGCTTGTCGTTATTGATGTCGAATCGGGCATCAATGGATGCGAAAGTAAAAATTAACACGCTTGCTTGTCTTTTTTTTAAAAAAGATTACACAGGATCCCCTTACAAGTAATCATGGCAGGAACATCTTATTTTCAGAAAGCTTTCGGCGATACTACGGTGATCGCGGGCGATGGGGATGCGGAATACTTTGAGAATGAGGCGCAGTTTCTTGCTTATTATGGTTCTCGTTTGGTGACTCTTCTCCGTGAGACGGATTTAAAGGGGGCCGCGATGGAGGAAAGCACCCAGTTATGTGCAGCGGGTTATCCTGATGGATATTCGGCTGGGGGAGGGCAGCTCCGAGGCTTGGTCAGCGAATCTAACATGAATCTTGATGACGCGCTCGATGAACTGGATTGGAGGAACATGTAATGTCCCGCTTCGCATCAGAGCTGAATGTGGGGCATGCGCTGGTTTCGCTGTGTCAAGAAAGCGGCGCACGGAGTGGGATCGTGCAGCGAGGAGCTGAGTTGGTAGAGAGTAATCTCCCGATGGCAGAGGTGCGGGCGAGCGATATCGCGGGAGTGATTCATGAAATGGTGACCTCTTATCAAGAGGTTGGGCGGATTCTTGAATCGGCTTTTTTTGGCTTTGGTGAGAATTTGATTTTGGTGGTTTCTGAGGGGGAGGTGTGTGTGAGTTTGATCTTTCCGGCCGCGCATAGCGAGTTGGTGGAGGCGACGGCTACGTGCCGCCGTTTTTTACGGGACCACCGGGCGAGTATTTTACTTTTCCGTTCTGGAGGAGCGGGAAATGAGCTTTCTCAAGCGACCCCTGAGGTGAAGGTGGCGAAGGCGTGGGAGACATTTCAGCCGAAGTTGAAGGCGCTTCTGAGTCGCGTGATTTCAGGATCTCAGGCTGAGCGCATGATTCATAATCTCTTAGCATCAAAAAACCTTTCAGACGGCCCAGAAGATGCTGATGTTTCGACGATCTCCCGTGAGGTCATCATGAAGGTGGGTCACCGGGGGAAGCAACAAGCATTGCTCGCTGAGCTTAAGGATATCCTCGCTGAAGCGGGACTGAGTTAATTTTTTTATCACCTTATCTATGAGACGATTTTTTATTCTAACGTTGTTTTTAAGTGCCTTTTCGATGGCGAGTGCAGCGGATCCTGAGGTCATTGAAAGCTTGCGGGGGATTCACGAGAAGCTTGATGTGCTCGTCTCGGGAGAGGTGGCACCTGCGCCAGTGGTGGCGGATAATCCTGGAGAGAGTCTCGCGCTCGAGGCGGTGAGAAAAGATCTGAATAGTTCCTTTCTTTTGTTCTGCGCTGCTCTTGTTTTTCTGATGCAGGCTGGGTTCTGTTTGCTGGAGCTTGGCTGTGTGCGCGCGAAGAATTGTCTCAATGTGGTGATGAAAAATGCGGTCGATTTTTGCATCGCGATTCTCTGTTTCCTCTTTATCGGTTTTGGGCTCATGTTCGGAAAGAGCGTGGGCGGCTGGGTTGGGGGAGACATCCAATGGTTGTCAAATTTCCAAGGGGGATCAGACATCTGGGTCTTCTTTATTTTCCAAGCAGTCTTTGTGGCGACAGCGGCGACGATCGTCTCAGGTGCGATGGCCGAGCGGACGAAGTTCGTGGGTTATGTCCTCTACACGATTCTGATTACGGCGATCATTTATCCCGTGCTCGGTCACTGGGCATGGGGCGCTGGCGCGGGTGGATTGGAGGAAAATTTCGGCGGGACTGAGGGTTGGTTAGAGAGCAAGCTCTTCACTGATTTTGCTGGTTCGACGGTGGTCCACGGAGTGGGTGGCGCGTGCGCGCTGGCCGGAGTTCTTGTAGTGGGCCCACGGCGTGGCCGCTTTGCAAAAGACGGCACTCCTCTCTTGATCACAGGGCATAATATTCCGCTCGTGGCACTGGGGACGTTTCTGCTGATCTTTGGTTGGTTCGGCTTTAACTGTGGCTCGAACTTGGTCGCGGGGGCAGAGATTGGCAGAATCGCGGTGAATACCTTGGTGGCTGCAGCTGCGGCTGGTCTGACGGGGATGATGGCGTTCTGGTTTCGTGATGGCAGGCCAGATCCCCTAAGCACGCTGAATGGAATTCTCGGTGGTCTCGTCTCGATTACGGCTTGCTGCCATACGGTGACTCCTGCTTCAGCAATGATGATCGGTGCGGTGGGTGGCTTGGTCTCGACTCTTGGCGCGGAGGCTCTTCTTAAGTTCGGGATTGATGATGTGGTGGGGGCGATTCCAGTGCATCTTTTCAATGGAATCTGGGGAACGCTCTGTGTGGCGATCTTTAATGAGAATGGCTTCCAAGTTTCCAATCTCGGGGTTCAGGCACTCGGAGCCTTCGGGATGACAGGAGCGGCTTTTGCTGTGGCTTATGGAGGCTTCCTTTTAATTCATCGGACGGTCGGACTGCGGGCGACTGAGGAGGAGGAAGAGGATGGCCTCGATTTCTCTGAGCATGCCTCGAATGCTTACCCAGATTTCAGAACGGATTAGAGTTCTTTTGAGCGGCGTCTCTTGATCACTCCGAGGCCTACAGCACAGGCTGCCAATAAAGGGGTGCTGGGCTCGGGAACGGTCTGGGTCGTTCCCACGATGATTCCGTTGCCCATGTTATATGCGACGGCGCTATCGATGATGGAAAGATTGCCGCCGGTGAACTCGAGGTGGACCCAGCCGAAGTTGGAGCGGGGGCCGCCTATGCCATCAGTGGAAACTCCTAGGTAGAAGTTTGATCCGACGACTTGATCAATGAACTGGAAGCCCATGGAGTCAGATTTGGCAGTGAGGGGGAAAGCGTCGGCGAGGATATTGGGCGCGGAGAAGACGTCGTTTGGAGCGGTGACATACCAGTCTGAGCCACTGTCAGCATTCATTTGGCCAGGTGAAAATGTGGAGCCATCGTAATTGAACCACATGGAGGTGGGGTCGCTCGCTCCGGCATCTTCCCAAATCGAGAGTTCATAGTCGAAGCCGAGGCCCGAGTCATTACCATCACCAACGGCAATATGCGTTCCGGAGATGATAACTGCGGGTAGTTGGGCAGAGAGGGTAAGCCACGCGAGGAGAGACAGATTCTTTTTCATCTAAAGATGATAGGAAACGATCGCTTATTATGGCAATTTTTAAACGTCGAAGAAGGAGTCGCCGAAGGCGCCGGACTTCTGGAGGTAGTAGTCGTAGTCTCCGGCATATTTCTTCACTTCACCGCCTTCGATGTGCCAGGTTTGTTTGGCGAGGGAGCGGATGAAGTGGACGTCGTGGGAGATGAAGACGAGGGTTCCTTCGAATTGCTTGAGGGCGGAGACGAGGGCTTCGATCGAGGTGAGATCGAGGTGGGTCGTGGGCTCGTCCATGAGGAGGAGGTTGGGCGGGTCGACGAGGAATTTGACGAGGGAGAGGCGGCTTTTTTCTCCTCCGGAGAGGACGCCGACGCGCTTGGCGACGTCTTCTTTCTTAAAGAGGAAGGAGCCGAGGATGGAGCGGGCTTCATCATCACGCATGCCGCCGCCAGCTTCGCAGACTTCACGGAGGACGGTGTTGTCCTCGTTGAGGGTGGCAGCGCGGTGCTGGGAGAAGTAGCCGATCTTGGTGGTGGTGCCGACGTTTCGTTTTCCGGC
>JALZWA010000194.1 GCA_023299815.1 Akkermansiaceae bacterium | reverse complement strand
TTCGAGTCAGACGACACCCGCCTCTACAACATCCAGCGCTCCACCACCCTGGAACCCAACAGCTGGACCGACATCCAAACCTTCATCCCCGGAGCCACCGGCCAAACCCAAACAACCATCACCGATCTCCCCATCACCCCCAACGCACAGCAAGAATTTTTCCGAGTTTCCACAAGAACCGGACTCTAAACAATGTCACCTAAGATGTCCCAGTCACTCTTCATTCCTTCTCTCCACCTCCGAACTCATCGCTCTCAGCAAAATCAAAGTCTTCTGGTGACCCTCAGCCCAATAAGCGTCCATCTCTAAAAAATCTTTTTTCTTTTACAATCAAAAAAATATCATTACAAAAAAGAATAATCATTCCGCAGGCACCGTTACAAAAAATCCAAAACCTAAGAAAATGAACATCTCAAAACCTGTAGTTCTTACTGCGCTCCTCTACCTCCCCTTCTCCGGCTCTGTCAACGGAGCAGTCATTATCGACGCGAATATCAGCTGGGCCGGAGCGGCCAGAAACCAAGCCAGAAACTTTGCTTCTGGAGTGATCTTTTCCACCACAGACACTACCGCGAGTGACCTATCTATTCGTGGAGGGCTTCCTGCCGTGAATGCAGATGCATTAGAAGGAGTGATTTCTTGGACTGATGGTGCCTTCTCTGGCACAGTCCATGTTGCCTTGGGCATCAGTGCCACTGGCACGCCAGATGCCGGAGTTACATTTGTAGCTAATCCCATCCGTCGCGGTGGTCGCGGCGCATTTGGACTAGAGAGTAATAATGGCGGAAATCGCGGTCTTCTAGAACCAGACGAAGGTTCAGTTACCATTGACGGTATCACCATTACACAAGTCAGCGGTGATGACTTCACCTTCGATGGAATCACTGGTATCTACCTTGGCAATGGCGGTGTTGGCACCGCCGATGAAGCAGGAACAGTAAATGGAGTGGCAGCCACTAACTTTGTAAGCGGAGGAAACACAGATGCGTCAGGTTTCAATGCCGTTACCGGTCTTCCAAGCAGCGCTGAGATCGATGCAACCGCCGGTGAATTTAGCATCAATGGAGTCCAACTTCAAATCACTGGGATTCCTGAGCCAAGCTCAGCCGTATTATTAGGCCTAGGCGCTCTCGGCCTTCTCGGCCGCCGCCGTCGTTAATCGAGTCATTTTTGACGAGATCCGATTAATTCATTTCCCCTAGACCAGCGCCACCTCGTTCCGAGGCGGCGCTGTTTTTTTTATACCACGTAGAGCTCTAAAAGAGCAGAATGCCGGAGTGATTCCTTGAAATGGCAAGGACTGAAAGAAGCACGTCAAGAGACCGTAAGCTAATGGTGATCTGGCTTACTTGCTTTGTCATGGGTTGCCTCAGAATCAATAAGAAGCCACCAATTCATTTTTTCTCATGAGTAACCAACTTTCCATATTCTCTTTCCTTCTCAGTCTTTGTTATTGCTTGGCTTCCCAAGCTGCAAAGAAGCCGAACGTCATCTTCGTTTTTTCAGACGACCACCGCTTTGATTCACTGGGGATGACCGGCGATCCTGTCATCGAGACTCCTCACCTCAACCAGCTCGCAAAGGAAGGCGTCTTCTTTAGAAATGCCTACATCACCAGCCCTATCTGTGGCCCCAGCCGAGCGAACATTTTCACCGCACAATGGGAGCGGAAGAATCGAATTGGCTTTACTCATATCTCCAAAAATATGGTCACAGAAGAAGCCTTCGCCAACAGCTTCCTGATGAAGCTAAAGCGAGCAGGTTACTCCACCGCTTTTATCGGCAAGCACCACACTAAAATCGTGGATCGCAAAAACTCTCCCCTGAAGCAAAATATTGATTTCTGCTACTACGGCGAGGGGCACCTCGGTTTCCATCCCGGGAAAAAGCACAAGGTGTTTTCAAACCTCAAAAACAAAACTCAGGTCGAAGGACTCTTTGAAGCAACTGAGGCCTATCTAAAGCCCGGGACCGACTTCGATTATTTCTACGAGAATGCCGATCCTTCCTTGAAGAACTGTCTGAGTCGGCGGGACCCCGATCAGCCCTTTTGCGCCTGGATTAATTTTAACCTCCCTCATCAGGCAAGTCTGGGCGGCATGGGTGCACGACCTACTGATCCAGATTTCTATCGAGATCTTTATTCGAATCAACGCGATGAGTTGCCACTACCAAAGGGCTATCCCGTGGAGGCTAACCTCCCTAAAGACGTGCTCAAGGTTTCAGAAATGGAGCCCTACTACCGGCTTAAACCGAAGGCGCTCCTCGATACAAAATTAAAAACCGCTCGCGCCGTCTTTGCCATCGATCAGTTCATCGGGAATTTGCGAAAGCTCTTGGTCGACCTCCAAGAGGATCAAAATACCATCATCGTTTTCGCTTCTGATAATGGGCTCCTCTACGGCGAGCACGGCATCAGCGGAAAGACCATGCTTTACGAGGAATCCGTGCAGGTGCCCTTGATGGTCTACTCCCCATTTCTTGCAGAGAAAAATCGAGGAGTTCAACTCTCTCAACTTGCGGTGGGTCAGGACATCCCCGCAACCTTGCTAGACATGTGCAGTTTGAAGATCCCTGATTCCTACCAAGGCGAAAGCCTTCTTCCTCTCCTGCAAGGTCAGAAAGTTGAGTGGCGAAAGGACATTTTCCTAGAAAATCTCTTCACTGATCAAGGCTACCCGCGCCAAGAAGCGGTGCGTAGTGAACGTTTTAAATACATCCGTTACTTCAGCCGCGAGAATGATCGTAAGCAATATCTACCTAGCGGCATCGCCGGTGAAAAAGCGATTTTTGAAGAACTCTTCGACCTCCAGAATGATCGGAAAGAGCAAGTCAACCTCGCTCAGGATCCTAAGTATGCAGAGATCCTCATGATTCATCGCAAGCGCTGCCAAGAATTAGCGATAGAACTCTCGAAATAACGTGTTCTAAAAAGCGCACCTTTTCAGGGATCCAAAGTCATTTTCTCACGATCATCCACCATCCCTCGTCACTTTTCCAATGAGATTCTTATTCACCGCAATTGCTTTAGCCGTCCTGGGCACGCCACTGTTTCAAGCAGCCGAAAAGCCACGCGCCGTCATCGTCGTTGGCACCCATCACTACTCGCCTCAAAAATCGATGCCCCAGTTTTCCTCTGAGCTGGAGCGCCTTGGATTTGACACAACCGTCGTAAATCCGAAATGGGACCCTGAGAAAGACAAGCGTGGCCTCCCCGGACTCGAAGCCCTTGAGAAAGCCGATGTCGGCGTCTTTTTTGTCCGCTTCTTAAAACTCGAAGACGAGCAGCTGGCGAACATCACAAAGTTCATCGAAAGCGGAAAACCCGTCGTCTGCTTCCGGACCAGCAGCCACGCCTTCAACTACCCCAAAGATCACCCCAAGCAGGAACTTAATATCGGCTTCGGCCGTGAAGCTTTCGGAACACCCTACCTCATCCACCTTCACGGACAGACCCAAGTCAAAGCCGTCAAGAAATCAGGAAAACATCCCATCCTCACCGGAATCAACTCCGCCGAATGGAACTCCCCCGGCACCCTCTACCTTACCAAATTAGAAGAGGGCGCAACTCCGCTTCTGCAGGGAACCGGCAGCCCCAGGAAGAGTGGCGTCCGCACCACTCCATTCGGCACCTTTGATCTTAAAAAAGAAATGACCGACACCATCGCTTGGACTTGGGAAAACCAGTGGGGCGGCCGTGTCTTCGGCACCTCCCTCGGGCACCTCGGCGACTTCGCCGTTCCTGAATCCATGCGCGTCATGGTCAATGGCGTCTTCTGGGCCGCCGGTCAGCCCGTCCCTTCTGCTGAAACCACGATCCAAACTCTCGGGAAATCCACCAAAAAACCGTCGCCGAAATCAGCCCCCAAAGATTCAACCATCCTCTTCTACGGAAACTCCATGATCGAGCGACTCCTAGAGCACGGAGAACTCGAGGCCCGCCTCCAAATCGCGAAGCCCAAAGCGGGCCTCAAAGTCCGCAGCCTCGCCTGGACCGGCGATGAAGTCGGCAACCGCCTCCGCCTCGAAGGCTACGCCAAGCACATGAAAAACCTTATCGCAGAATGGCCCGCCAGCACCCTCGTCCTCGGCTACGGCTTCTACGAATCATTCGCCGGAGCCAAGGGGCTTAAGGAATTCGAAGATCAATACCGCACCCATCTCGATCAACTCAAGTTAGCTCATCCGGGCGCTAAAATCGTCATGCTCTCGCCCATCGCGAATGAAGATGCTTCCGCTGAGCGCAATGCCGACCTGAAACTTTATACCAAGTCCATCGAGAAGCTCGCGGAAGAAACAAAGGCCCAGTTCATCGACCTCTTCAACACCACGAGCCAGGCCTATGCCACCACCGAAGCCAAACTCACCGACAATGGCATCCACCTGAATCAGGCCGGAAACCACATCGTCGCCAAGCTGATTGCCGAGACCTTATCTGGCTCTTCACAGGTCGATCCAAAACATCTCCGCCAAGTCGCCCTCGCCGCCGCTGCAAAACACCAGCGCGTCGCAGAAATCGCCCGCCCTAAGAACGCCGTCGTCTACTTCGGCGTCCGCGCCCGCCCTCAGGAATATGCCGATGAAATGCCGCGCTACCACAAGATGATCGAGCTCACAGAAGCCATCGTCCACAAACTCGCCGCTAATCCACAAAAAAACTTCTCAGCAATTTCAGCCCCATCCCTTCCGCCCATGGCCGAGGGCAAAGGCAAACCTGCCAAAAATGGAAACGGCGTCATCAAACCCATCTCCAAGACCATCTCAGAATTCACAGTCCATGATGATTACAACCTCACCCTCTTCGCCTCCGAGGAAGAATTCCCCGAGCTCCGCAACCCCGTCCAGATCGCCTTCGATGCCAAAGGCCGCCTCTGGGTTGTCACCATGCCCTCCTTCCCACACACCGTCCCCGGCCTCACCCCGCCCGATAAAATCCTCATCCTCGAAGACACCGATCAAGACGGCAAAGCCGATAAAGTCACCACCTACATGGAAGGGCTCGATGCCCTCGATGGCGTCGCCTTCCACCACCAAGGCGCCATCATCTCCGAGCAACCCCGACTCTGGCTCACCAAGGACACCGATGCCGATGGCCGCCTCAACACCCAGTCCGAACTCCTCCGCGGGATCGATGTCACCGACTCCCACCACGGCGGCATGATCGCCACCGACCCCATGGGAGATCTCCTCTTCTCCGATGGCGTCTTTCACCGCTCCCAGCTCGAGACCTCCCACGGCGTCCACCGTGGGATCGATGCCACCACCTACAGCCTCAACCTCGACACCGGAAAAATCTCCACCCTCTGGCAGCACACCACCCCAAATCCATGGAACATCACCTTTGACCGCTGGGGAAACACCTTCCAGAACTACGGCGACGGCGGACTCTACGATGGCACCGCCCTCCCATGGACCCCCCTCGGCTCATACCATCCCTATAAATACGGCTTCGTCTGCGGCTACGGAAAAGGCTCTGGAGCCGCCATCGTCTCCAGCCCGAATTTTCCCGCCGCCTACGATCAAGGCGTCGTCACCGGCTCCCTCCTCGGCCGATATGCCGTCACCCTCACCGGCTTTAATTATGAGGCAGGGATGGTCAAACCAAAGGACCCCATCACCCTCGTCTCATCCCCGAACGCCGCCTTCCGCCCCGCTGATCTCGAATTTGGAATGGACGGCGCACTCTACGTCTCCGACTTCTGCAGCCCCATCATAGGCCACGCCCAGCACCCCATGCGTGATCCAGGTTGGGATCACGACTACGGCCGCATCTGGAGAATAGTCCACAAAGAAAAACCCCTCGTCACCAAATTCCCCACCATCCAAGGCGCACCTCTCGCAGACCTCTGCAAGCTCCTCACCCACCGCCAAGACCTCGTCCGCAAGCACACCCGCATCGAGCTCCGCAAACACGGGGCTGAAAGCATCAAAGCCGTCGATCAATGGATCAACTCCTTCGACCGTAACGACAAAAATTTCGATCAAGCCGCCCTCGAAGCCAACTTCGTCCTAAGAGGCCTCGGCCAAGTCCGCCCCGCGCTCCTTGATGCACTTGCCCAGTCGAAGTCCTTCCAGCACCGCGCCGCAGTCACCCACCTCATCGTAAAGCAAGCCGCTCAGCTCGATGACGTAGCAGCCCGTCTCTCTTCTCTCGCAAAGGACCCACACCCCCGCGTTCGCATCGCCGTCATCAACGCCATCTCGCAACTCCGCCCAGCTCACCCGGAGCTCGACCAAGTCCTCGCCCTCATCCCCAACGATCAAAAAATCGTCAAACAAACCCTCCAAATCCTCGATCAAGGCATCGAGCCAGTCAAAGGCCGCAGCGTCCCCGTCTTAGATGTCGACCCCGCCGCCGAACTCACGCACTGGCTCCAACACCAACCCGGCGGACGTGGGCAGCCCATAGTGCACACCTCCAAGAAGCGCGCCAAAGGCCGCCTTCATCTCTACCGCACCTTTGTCGAATCAGAAATCACTCAAACCGCCATCCTCGGAATCACCTCCAAGACGCTCGATGTCACCGTCAATGGCTCCCTCAAGTTCAGCCAGAACTCCTTCTGGAGCGGTGACCAACAAATCCAAATCGATCTCATCCCCGGCCTCAATGTCATCGAAATCGAATTAACCGATGGCAGAATGAACAGAGGTAAAGGCCTCCCACCCGTCTTCCTCTACGATGCCGTTGGCCGAGCGCTTAGCAAAGTGACTCACGTCAAAGACACCCAATCCCTCGAAAAATTCGGCGCCCAACACACCGCCAAACTCAAGGAGCAAGGATCAGTCTTACGCGTCACCGCTGCCCCTGGCCTCCAATTCGCCCCGAAAACTTTGCGCGCCGAACCAGGAGCGAAAGTCCGTCTCATCTTCGAGAACCCGGACATCATGCAGCACAACTTCCTCTTGCTCAAACCCGGCAGCGTCGCCGAGATCGGAGTGCTCGCCGACAAAATGGCAGCCACCCCTGGAGCGATGGACAAACACTTCATCCCCGACTCCGATAAAGTCCTAGTCAGCTCAAAACTCGTCGCACCTCAG
The DNA here is from genome assembly GCA_023299815.1 of Akkermansiaceae bacterium. Taxonomy (GTDB): domain Bacteria; phylum Verrucomicrobiota; class Verrucomicrobiia; order Verrucomicrobiales; family Akkermansiaceae; genus SW10. Next base: position 844 of record JALZWA010000194.1, on the reverse strand, counting down.
GGCCAAGAAGAAATCGTCTTCAACGTCCCACAAGAACCTGGCGACTACCCCTACATCTGCACCTTCCCCGGTCACTGGCAAGTCATGCAAGGCATCCTCACCGTTACAAAACACGAGCCCAAACCAGTTCCAAAGAAGAAGGCCAAATCAGCTAAAAAAAAACTAGGCGATAACGTCACCCTCGAAACCTCCTCCAGCCCAACTGGATTCGAAACTCTCGTCCCACCCACGAAGCCAAGCGGTAAAGTCGTCGCGAACCAAAAAACAAACAACGACCCCATCAACTCCCTAACCGATGGCAAACTTGGCAAGAGCTTCGGCCCCATCTTCGCCAACGGCATCAAAGACGGTGCTTATAAAATGGACCTCGGCAAGCCCCAGCCCGTCTCCACCATCACCAGCTGGGCCCACCAGATGAAAGGCAAGCGCGGCGCCCAAAGCGTCGCCCTCTTCGGTAGCAATCATTCTACCGACCCCGGTTGGAACCTCGGCGACACCTCCCGCTTCACCTCCCTCGGCACTCTCACTACCCAGGGCCAAGAGCTCGAAAGCTTCACAGCCCTCTCGCTCCGCGCAAAAGAGAAAGCCTCCCTCGGAACCTTCCGTTGGATCATCTGGCAAGCCGCCCCGATTTCTCAGAGCCATGAAAACACCGCCTTCCAAGAACTCGCCGTCGAGATTGTAAAACCCTCACCTAGCCCCGCTAAAAAAACTACAGCGAACAGCAAAGCAAAACCCAACATCATCTTCATCATGACCGATGACCAAGGCTACCCAGCCGTCGGCGCTCATGGTCATCCCTGGATTCACACCCCCCACTTGGATCAAATGCACGCCAGCTCGG
>JALZWA010000193.1 GCA_023299815.1 Akkermansiaceae bacterium | reverse complement strand
ACGCGGAGGCCGCGGAACTCAACGGGAGATCCTACTTTGAGGCCACGGAGGGATTCATCGAGGAGGAGGAGGAATTCTACCCCGCCTTGGAAGGTGGTGTTTTGAGCTGCTTCTTGACTCTCGAAGAGGGCGAGAAGGGTGTCATCCGGGATCGGGTCGCCGAGTGGGAGTCCGCTGGGGACCCCGACTGAGATCCGGCCCGCGACAAGTGAGTCGAGCGAGGGGAGATTGAGGTCAAAGCCATCTGCCCCGACATGAAGGGAGATGCCCGAGGTTTGGTAGAAGAGGGCGTTATCGGTGACGAGCTCGCGGAAGTGATCTTCGATAAAGGCCCCGAACTGGACGGTGCGAGTGTCCATATTAAAGGTGCGGCTTTCAACGCGCCCGATCAGGTTTTCATTATAATAGATGCCACTGCCAAGCCCGATGGAGCCGGGCTGCTCCGCCGTTAAGGTGAGGCGGAGGCCCTCGACCGTGCGTGGGGTGAGAGGGGGAGTTTCAAGGCCCGTGAAGCCGCGTTGGCCCTCTTCTCCGATGCCGGGGTCGAGTTGTAAAAAGGCACCACTGATAAGGGTGCCAAGTCCTGAAATGGAGGCTCCTTCGATGCGGGGTTTTTCGACCCAGATGCGGGAGTCCTTACGGATCAAGTGGAGGTGCGTTGGCTTGATGCGGATCATGACGTCAACTTCTAGGTCGTCGGTGAGGGCAATGCTCTCGACCTTTCCGATGCTGACATTTCGGCATTTCACCTCGGTTTTCCCTTGGCTCAGGCCATCCGCATTTTCAAAGCGGACTACAATGAGCTCACCCTTTTCTGCGATGCTGCGATTTACGAGCCAGAGCCCGAGAAGGAGGGCGACGATGGGAATGATCCAAACCTTATTAAAACGGCCAGCAGGGCGGACGTCTGGGATGAGGCCAGCTTCGGGGTCCGGTGGAGTATCGTGATTGGAATCGTGAGCGGTCTCTCGCTTTTTACTCATGGTGAGGGTGGGGTGTTTTGATTTTCACGGAGGCGATCCCAGATCAGCTTGGGATCGAAAGAATGGGCAGAAATCATGGTAAGCACGACCATAATCCCGAAGGCGATGGCGGCTCCGCCTGGCTCGATCGACATGAGGTTCCCCATTTGGATGAGGCCGACGAGGATCGCGACGACAAAGACATCCACCATAGACCAACGTCCTACGAGTTCGGTGAGAAAGTAGAGGGTGTTGGCCCGCTTCGGGTTAATGGTGATTTTCCCCGTGGCGGCGGCGCAGAGGATGGCGATGGAGAGAAATTTTAGCCCGGGGATCATGATGCTGGCGACGAAGATGATGATGGCTACGGGATAGGCTCCTGATGCCCAGAAGGTCGCAACTCCGCCGAGGATGGTGGTATCCTCCTCCGCTCCGAACTGGGTCACCAGCATGATGGGGAAGATGTTTGCCGGGATGAAAGCGAGAATCCCGGCGAGGCCGAAGGCGACGGAGCGTGAGATGCTGTCTTCCTTACGGGCATGGAGCGGAGTGCCACAGCGGGGGCAATGGTGCCGCTTCATGGACGAGACCTTTTGACAGGTGTGGCAGGAGGCTAATTCCATCTCTAGGGCGGTGGGCTTCATTTGGCCTCCTTTCTCTGTTGATCGGCGATCTCAATGCGGTCCCATAATTCAATGCGGTCGATGCCGCCAATCGCTCCTGCAATGCAGACCATGAGGCCTGCCACGGACCAAAAACCAATCCCGAGCTCAACGTCGGCGACCTTCACGAGCTTCAAGAGACTTACGATCGAGCCTAAAAAAAAGACCTCTACCATGATCCAGCCTTGGATGCCTTGGAAGGTGCACATGATGGAGCGGCTGACAGGCCAGACCTTGCCAAAGAGGAGGGGGACGCAGAGGTAAAGAAGGCAGATGATGAGGCTGAAAGGGAGGACGATGACAAAGAGGGCCACGCTGACCGCGATCATATGCCCACCCTCTAGCCAAAGCGCGGTGATGGCGCCGGGAACGGTGACGGCGCTGAGATTCCCTTGCGCATTCATGGAGATGAAGGGAAAGAGGATGATCAATAGCAAAAGTGAAAGGGCGGTGACCCCGTAAGCGACAGCGCGCTGGAGGCTGCTGGGGCGGTTCCGGTAGAGGACCCTACCGCAGACCATGCAGTGGGCCGAGCGGCCTTCTTCAATGAGCTCCACCTGGTGCAGGGTGTCGCAGAATTCACACGCCACTCGGTGCCTCACATCGGGAAGGCGGGGCCAAGTGAAGTGGTGCGATTGGGACATAAGGAGAACTTAGTTACTAGGGGCGGGGACTCTTTTGGCGATCCCTTTCAGAAGACGGCCGAAGATGTCTGCTCCAGTAATAATGCGTTTATGCTCTGGTGTCCAGTAGAGGACGACATCCCGGTCTACGACGTAATCTTTAGAATGATCCGCCTCGACCACGAACTCGCCCAGCACGGAGTCGAGGTAAGTTTCCTCTTCGGTGACGACGATAGGGCGGTGGCATTGGCTATAGACATCCATCCCCTCACCCTCGACATGCAGGTCGCAGAGGAACTTGGTCGTGTCCATCACGATGACGGGGTCGCCAGCTTCATTAATAATGATGGCCCAGCGATGGTGGTGTTTTTTGAGCGATTCTACAAAGGTCCTTCCTTCGTCAGTATCGAGCGCGGGGAGGATCGTGAGATCGAGCTTACTGGGGAATTGGTAAATGGTGTTGGATTCCACCTCACAACCTTCTTCGATGATTTTTCGGTCATCGAGGTCAAGAAAGTTCAAAGCGCCTTGTCCCTCGTTCGCGCTAATCTCAGAGTCTTCTTCATTAATGTGGCGTTCGAGAATGATCTCGATATCGCGCTCTTGGAAAAAGGTCGGACCCTCTGGCCCGATCCAGCCATCAAGGAGAAGCGCGCAGGGCTTAGTGATGGGGTAGAGGAGGATTTGGTAAAAGCGCATCACCGGAGCGAGCAGCGCGCCTACCCTTAGTGCGTGCCTCGAAAAGTAAGCCTGCGGGATGATCTCCCCGAAAAAGGTAATTCCGACGGTGGAAAAGAGGAAGCCGCCGACGCCTGCGAAGACGCTTTCACTGAGCAGAGAGAGCAGCACGTTAGCGCTCACATTTCCCCACAAGATCGTGCAGAGGAGGAGGTTCGAGTCCATCCGCAGCCGCAACACCTTCGCCGCAGCCTTGCTCCCTTTCTCAGATTCCGCCTCCAGCCGCATCCGTCCCAGCGAGAAAAAGGCGAGATTGGCTCCCGAAAACATCGCCGAGTGGAGGATGCAGGCAAGAATGCCGAGGTAGATAAAGTAGTTTTCCATCAATGAGGAGAAGACAAACTGCGCTGTTTGAGCAAATTTGTCAAAAGATAGCCACAAACTTACTCAACGAGAGCTATTCTGCCAGAATCTCTGGCTCTTGTGTATCGCGCACGGGAAGGAGCGGCGAGCTTGGACGCAACACCTTTGGTGTAGCTTGGAGAGGCATCCCATTCATCCGTAGTTTGAGATGTTGCGGTGAGAGATCAATTTTCGAGAGTGGTAGGGTTTGAGTAGATCGTGGTAAGAAAGAAGCAAAGGAGCCTCGAACATGAGCACGCTTTCCTCCGCACCCGAGTCATTAGGGGCTCATTTTATCGATGAGCTTGATGTGCCAGTGGGTGATCCCCATTATTTGAGGGGGTCGTTCCGCAAGCGTCGGTATCGCTGGAATCCTCGCTTTTAAAACAGAGAATATGGACCGCAGATTTCCCATTGTAGAGTTCGATGCGAGCAAGTTCTCAGGGTTCTTCGGGGCCGAGGTGGATTCTCTGGAAGCTGAGCTTTTGAGCGGCGGGGCCTGCAATAGTAGTTATCTCGTGCGATCAGAGGGCGAGAAGTTCGTGTGCCGGATCCACCAGCGGGGGAGTCCGCAGGTTGAGAGCAGGATTCAGGGATTCACGAAGGGGGTGGTTCCGAGTCCTGAGTATCTTTGGGTCGGTAATGGGGGCTCGGTGATGGGGTTTATCGAAGATTCGCTTCAGTCGCTCAGGTCATCTGACTGCTGCTGGGGGAGTTGAGGAGATGGGAGGGTGGAGTTCTTACAAGGAAGGTCTCCTGTCGCTGATCGCTCACCCTGCCGTCTCTGAGTATTTTGAGGGGGCGACGAGAGTTGGGCTGATAAGGATGCTGGAGCGTCGGAGTGATTTATTGGAATCCTTCGATCGATGCCAGAGCCTCGTCCATGGGGACTTTCGTCCGGACAATGCTCTAGTCTCCAATGATTCGCTTGTCGGGGTGCTGGATTGGGAGTTTGCCCACTCGGGCTGCTTTTTCATGGATATCGGTAATCTCATGCGCTCCAACCGAGAGTATGAGGAGAGGAGCAGGGAATGATGTTTTAAGAGGAGAGGGGCCTTTTTTTGAGAGAAAAAAGTGGTGAGAAGAAAGAGAATTTCAGCTCGATCCTCCAAAAACTCGACTAAGCGAGAGGGTCTGCTTAGGGTGGCGCGTCGCATTTTTATGACTCCGCTTTTTCGAAAAATTCTGGGAATGAACTGGGTGCTCGTTTTTACGATGTATGCCCTGCTTATTTTTGGGGTCTTTGCGATTGAGAGTGCTGCTCGGCATCTCTCGGTTCCTGGTGATCTGCCGATGACTGGTGGGCAATATTATGCGGGGATGCATAAGAAGTGGATGCTTCTTGGCACGATCGTTTACTTTGGCACGGCGCTGATTGATTACCGCTGGGTCCGCTGGCTCGGGGTGCCGATGTATCTTGCAGGGATTGTTCTGATGGTGATGGCAATGGGGGTGGATGATGAGGTTCACCGTCTCAAGATTGGACCGATCAGTTTTCAGCCAGCGCAGGTGGCGATTGCTTCAGGGATCATCGCGATCGCGACCTTAACTCAAGATTTACCGAAGCTGCACCGCTGGTTGGGTGAGCCGATGGCTCGGGTGGCAATCATCGCGCTGCTCACGGGAGTTCCCTTTTTAATGGTGGTGAAGATGGGCGATATGGGGTCGGCTTTGGTCTGGCTCCCGGTGGCTGTGGTGGCGCTGCTGATTGGGGGGGTTCCCTGGCGCTACATGACTTTTTTATCTGCGATCGTGGCGGGGGTTCTGCCGATTGTTTATTTTGTTCTCTTGCCGAGTGTCTCAGAGCGGGGGACTGAGCGAATCTCAAGTTATCTTGAGACGCTTGAGAATGGCTATGTGACGAAGAATGACGATAACTGGGCGGCCTACTGGGTCTCGACAGCGGTCGGAAAAGCAGGGTGGAAAGGCGGCGGATGGAATGCCACCGAGGAACGTGGCTCGCTGCACGATAAGCGCTACATTCCGTGGAAGACGGCGCACAATGACTTTATCTTCGCGGTCATCGCGGAGGAGCAGGGCTTCCGAGGGGGGCTGGTCTTGATCTCGGGCTTCGCGCTGCTGTTGATTCAGTGTCTCTTTATCGCCTTTTATAGTCGGGATCTTGCAGGGCGTCTGATTGTGGGGGGAGTGGTAGGTCTCTTTTTTGCGCACATGTTCGAGAATATCGGAATGTGCATTCTTCTCACGCCCATCACGGGAATTCCGCTTCCGCTGGTGAGTTATTCGGGAACCTTTGTGATTATCTGTATGTTCCTGCTAGGATTAGTGCAGAGCATCTGGGTGCACCGGAGTAAATATGTCGAGGAGGGCTAGGGTGGTTTCTTAGAAGTTGCCAGCGGCTCGATGAGGGGTGAAGATATTAGCAAGTTGACTGCGGCATTTTCTTATCAAAGAGAACTCCTCATCGCCATTCTGGTGGCGGTCTGGCTGCATGTCTTGTTTTTCCTAGTGATCGCGGCGTTGCTGGTCTTCGAGCTGATTGCGGGAAAGGTGATAGAGACGGTTGAGGAGCAGCGATCGACTGAGGAGATGACTGAGATTTCGATCACCTTTGAGGAAGATGTTTCTCCGGTAGCCATCGAGCCAGCGGTGGTTCCGGAAGAAAAGGCTCCTGAGGTCGCTGAACGACCTGCTTTTGCGGATACCGATGACAGCTCGGAGATGGAGGCGCCTGAGGAGGCAGATTTTATTGGCGAAAATGACAGTGTGGCGACGAGCGATGCGGCGGCGGTCGAGGGCGAGAAGGAAAAGGTCGCCCTCTCGGGAGATCGGGAGGTGGTGGACGATATCAAGACAGCCAGTGCGAATTACAGCGACGGGCCGAACAAGGGTGACGGGATGAGAGGGCAGGCGGTGGGGAAGGAAGGCAGTGGCGAGGACGCGCTCACTCAGGAGGAGTTGAAAGCTGAGCCGGAGGAGATGAAGCCCGAGGAGCTGGCCCAGCAAGATCAAGTAGCGGCTGACTTTGTCGATACCGATGGGGTGGAGGAGATGCTTCCGGATGCGACGGCAAAAAAGGAACCTCAGGAGAAGGTCGAGCCCAAGGCGGAGGAGGCGCCGCCGACTCGCAAGAAGGAAAATCAGGTCGCGAAGCAAGAAGGTGGCTCGGAGGGAGGCTTCCGCTCTAAGAAGACTAAGACGCGCGTCCGAGGCACGCTGAATGCTTCAGGAAAAGGCACGCTCAATGTCAAAAATAGTCCGCTGGGTCGCTACGAGGCCACCATTTTCAAACAGATCGAGCGCCAGTGGCAGACGCGCAATTTTCAATTTCGCTCCCACCTTGCGCCAGGTCACATTTCCATTCGCTTCGTCATTGATGCTGAGGGGAAGGTCTCGGGGCAGAAGCGCGTGGAGATGCGCGGGGCTTCCGATATCCAGTGGGGAATTGTCCTGAATTCAATCCAAGCAAGCAACATTCCAGCGATGCCAAAAGAAGTGCGCAAGGAACTCGAAGGAGAAGCGCTTGAGCTTAATGTCACCTTTAACTACTAAACACCGATGAATTTTACCGAAGCCCTGCAAGAGACATGGCAATTTTTTAGTGGGGGAGGGCTCTTTATGTTCCTTCTCGCGCTGTGCTCGATCGCGGCCTTGACTGTCATTGTTTTAAAGGCTCTGACCTTGAATAAGCTGCGCGTTCTTCCTGACCGACTCGGCGCTGAGGTTGAGAAATTCGAAGATCATCTGGAGGCTGATACTCTGGGTGATCTCCAAGAAGAGTTCGCTCGTGGAGAGAACTCGCTCTCTCGTCTCTGCACGGTGGCGCTGCGGAATGCGGGGCGCACGCAGGGCGAGGTTCAGGAGGCTGTGCAGTCATCGGCGCGTGAGGAGATCGTGAGGATGAATTCCGGGATGCCGGTGCTTGAGGTGGTCATCACGATTGCACCGCTGCTGGGCCTTCTCGGGACCGCGAGTGGATTGGTGACCGTCTTTGCCGATCTAGAGGATAAGGATAATATCGGTCGCGGAATCGCAACGGCACTCAGCACCACCATCGTGGGAATCGCGATCGCGGTGCCATCGGTCATTGCCCAAAGTTACTTCAGCCGCAAGATCGAGACTCTCTCGGCCAGGCTCGAGGTGCTCCTCGGTCGCGTCGTTTCCGCCTGTCATCAGCACGTCTTCTTCCGCGATCAATAACGACTCTTAGCTGTGGAATTCTACCGACCCAAGAAAAAGCCCGTCACGGTGCCGATCGTTCCTTTGATCGACATCTTGGTGACCTTGCTCTTTTTCTTCATCGTCACGATGAATGACCTGACCGAGAAGGTCCCGCGCTCGGAGATGAAGGTCAGCCTGCCTACAGCGAACTCTCTTAAAGTGAACACCGTGAACGTGGCGCGCTCTGTTCTTTCCCTGAATGAAGAGGGGGAGGCCGAGGTTGACGGGCTCCCCGTGGTGGGTGGACTTTTAAAAGAGACCCTGATTGCCAATCGCGAGCTCCGGAAGGGTCTCAAGCTGGTTCTGCGAGCCGATGAAGGCTGCCCGTGGGGGAAAATTCTTGCAGCTCACAGCGCGGCAGTGCAAGCGGGCTATGGCGACGACGATCTCATCTATCGCGTCAAAAAACCTCAGCTTCCTGAGGAACAAGCTCCGGAAAATCCAGCATCTCTAGACCCATGATCCTTCCCATCACGCAATACGGAAATCCTATCCTTCGCAAAAAGTGTAAACCTGTCAGTGAAGTTACGGATGAGATCCGTGCCTTCGCGCAGAACATGGTGGAGACGATGGTCGAAGCGCAGGGAGTCGGGCTTGCTGCTCCGCAGGTCGATCGCGACCTTCAGCTTGCGATTGTCGATGTCTCCCATGACCCCGAGTGCATTAGTTACCTGAAGATCGATGGGGAAGAGGCAGAGCTGGCTGACGTGATGCCGCTCATTTTTATCAATCCAGAGCTGGAGTTCGGTCTAAATAAAGAGGCCTCGACCGAGGGCTGCTTGAGTATCGATGGCATCACCGCTCCGGTGAAGCGCCCTACCGAGATCACTGCGCGATTGAAGCAGTTGGACGGTAGTGTGATCACTGTTGAGACGGATGGGCTGCTCGCTCGCGCCATTCAGCACGAGGTCGATCATCTGAATGGAATTCTCTTCACAGACCGACTTTCAGCGGCCTCAAAGGTGTCAATTAGGAGAAAATTAAAAAGATTAGGGTCTTAGTGGCATTTTTTTTGAACATTTTTGATTTTCATCCGTCTTAGAAGTGAACAATTAAGTGTTGTTCCCATTGCTTAAGAATACTAAGGTATCTTCTTAGGTGTAGTAACCCCTTCAAGTTCTATGTATCCAGACCCTCAAAACCCCTTCGCAGCGGCGGCTCAGCCGGCCTCTAATGGTGCACCTGCTCCTAATCCTTTCCAAGCGGCGGCAGAGCAGCAAGCTGCAACACCTCCCGCTGCCGAGGCCTCTCCTTTCGCTGGCGTCGGTTCGGATTCTCCATTTGGTCTGGTTGACTCAAGTGCAGGACGTCCTGCGAAGCTGCCAGAGCGCCGCTTCCCAGAAGCTCCTGCGAACCACACGAATGGGAACAATGGCCTTGTGAATGGTGATTCTCCTTTCGAAAGAGCCGGAGTGGCTGAAGTTTCTCGTCAAAGTGCGAGTCCCTTTGAAGCGGTGATCGGTGGACCTACCGAGGGTTTCTTGGCAGAGCGCCCGAGTGAGACGATCGCTCCACCAGCACCAGCACCAGCCGCTGTAGCTCCTGCTCAAAATGGCGGGAGTCCCTTCGGGACCGTGCCTGCACCTGCAGAAGCACCTGAGGTAATGGCTGCTTTTGCTCCCCCAGCAGTAGCTGTAGCAGCAGTAGCAGTGGCGGCGCCCGCACCTGCAGCAACTCCTACTTTTGAGCCTGTCAGTTCTCCGCCTGCTTCGACGAACGGCAGCAATGGATTTAGCAACGGTGCCTTTGCGCCCGTGGCTGCTCCACCTGCGGCAGCGCCTCAAAATGAATTTGCAATTCCTGAGAAGGTGGCAGCACCTATCGCTTTGCGTGAAGTTTCTCCAGCAGCACAGACAGCCGCTCCAGCTGCTCCAGCAGCTGCTCCCGAGGCACCCGCTCCTGCACCGGAAGCCCCTGCGGCGACTTCTCAGGCCAGTGTCGCCCACGGCGGCACTCCTCAGCTTGTTCTTCGGGCCATCTTTGGAGTGAATCATGAGCTTTCCGCTGATGAAATGCTCCAGCGTGCTCGCACTCTCCCTGGCGTTCGGAATCTCCGGATCGTTGGTGGTGAAGAAGCTCAAGCGATGCGTGTCCTTCGTGGAAGTGTTTCTCGAATGGGTTTCGGAGAAGAGCACGCGATCTCGCTGAGCTCAGCCGATGGCGATGTCGATATCATTGAAGAAGAGGGCACGACTGTTGCCGTTCTTCATGAAGATGGTGGTTATGCTGCCGGAGTTCGTGAGACTCTTATCATCGTGACTCGCGAGTTAGCGCGTCTCACTTCTTAGTTTTTAATCTCTGATGGCAAGAGTCTCTGGGGAGCATCACCAAGTGCAGGCGAAGCTTGCACTGATGGGACCTCCAGGGGCTGGCAAGCAGGAGATTCTGCGGCAGCTTGCTAAGCAGCAAGGCAGTGGTCCGATGCACCACCGGAAGGTGGGAGAGACGAATATCTATCAGGCGTCTTGGGAGTGGCAGGGCATTCCTGACGCAGGTTGGACGACGATGCTCGCGGCTTACACCTCGGTGGGTGAGGTCGAGTTCAACGCGATCACCGAAATGCTTCTTGATGGGGTAGATGGCATTATTTTCGTCGCTCCTGTCGATCCCGCGCGAGCGGAGGAGATTAAGCAGTGTCTCCAGACGCTGATCTTTAATCTCAAGCGCTACGACCGGGACATTGCAGAGATTCCAGTGGTCTTTCACTACCACCGGGCAGAACTTTTACCGGGATTCGATCCGGTAATTTTAGATCGCTTTTTAGGCCTTCAAGAAGGAGCTGTGCCGCGCTTTGTTACGCGGAGTGAGGGAGATGATCTTACGGTTTCCTTTGCCTCGGTCCTTGGTGAAATCCTGAAGCGAATCGAGCTTCCTTCGGAGAGTGACGGTGAAGAGCTCTAGCTGAGCTGTTTCTCTAGTTCTTGAAGTCTTCTTGGCTATACATCTGGCCGTTGCGACCTTTCGTGGCTTCGCGGATGCGGATGACTTCTTCCTTTGTCACAAGTGGGTCGCGGTTCGTCCAGCCACTGCGGAGGTAGGTCATGAGGTCGGCGAGGTCTTGATCACTGATGGTGGTGTTTTGCGCGAGACCAGGCATGAAGGCCTGAGGGGTGAACTTTTCGCCATTGATCATAATGGGCCCTTGGAGGCCGTGGAGGAGGACGCGAGCGAGACGGTTGTGATCGCCGCGGACCCAGTCGGAATTATCGAGGATGGGGCCAAGGTTTGGGAGTCCGGCACCATCTGGGCCATGACAGCCAATGCAGGCTGCGCGTCCCATGTAGAGCTCCTTGCCGCGCTTGTGTGAAGCGAGGTGCTCGCCCTTGAGAAGGGTCATGGGGTCGATCTGTTTCACGGGGCCGGTGAGGGAGTCTTTAAGCCATTTGTCGAATTGCTTCTCTTTGTAGTTCCCAGCATTGATGGCGGCGAAGCTTGCCGCAGTCTCGGACATGCCTGCGATGGCGGCTTCGCGAACGAAGGTTTTTTTACCGTGCTTTTTCAGAAGGCCGAGAAGGGCTTGCTGAGCTTCAGTAGAGGAGCTGGAGGATAAAAAGCGGCTGATGTAGGGCAGAAGAGTATCGCTGTTTGGGAGGGCGATGACTTGGCTGCTGAGAGAGCTGAGTTGTTCGTTCTCAAGCGAGAGTGCAGCATAAAGTGCGGTGGCGACGACTTCTTCATCCTTGTGAGAGAGGAGGGCTTTGATGTCGGCTGGATTGAGCGCGTTGAGTCCCTCGATCGTCCAGAGGGCATGCATTTTGGTGACGCTGGGAGCTTTTCCTTGGATGAGCTGACGAAGGAAGGGGAGGGCGTCGTTGAGTTGGCGATCAATGAGGGCTTTCTGAGCGAGATCGCGATGGGTTCCATTTTTCGAGAGAAGAGTGGCAGCGAGGGTCTTGGCATCTGCTTCTTCAAGGTTGGTCATTTTTTCAAGCGGCTTGTCCTTAGCGCGGATGCGGTAGATGCGGCCGTGACCGAAGCCGGGGCCTTCAAGCCCACGGCTGAGGATCTGACGACGCAGGTAGCTCGTCATGTAAGTTTTGTGCTGGATGATGCCGTGATACATGTCGAGGAGGTAGAGGCTGCCATCAGGCGCGGTGTAGAGATTGACGGGGCGGAAGCGCTCGTCGGTAGAGGTAAGGAACTCTTGATCGCGAAGAGGGTGGTTTCCGGAGACGGTGTTGTTTCCGGTTTCGACTTTGATTGCTTTCACCATCTGTGCGGCGGACTCGCAGACGAAGGACCATCCGTGGTATTCCTCAGGGAACTGGTTGCCGCGGTAGATGACGGGGCCGCAGGCTCCGGTGGCCTCGATGAGTTTGAAGCTTTTGGGAGAAATTGTGTCCTTTTTATAGCCATTCAAGGTCGAGATGTAGGCGCGGTTGAGGCCGGGGTTGACGCGTCCGGGGAAGACTGCATTTGAGCCGATACGACTGGCGATACTGGTCTTCATCTTCACCGCTTGGTTCCCTTCTAGAAGATTGGGGAGGACTCGGTCTCCAATAAGAAGAGTGCTGTTTGAGTTGAAGAAGAGGCGGCCGAAGTTGTCCTTAGTGATGCCCCATTGTCCGCGAGCGGAGGTCGTGTCCTTGGTGAGCTTGCCATTTTTCCATTGATAGCGGTGGGAGCTCTTCGAGTTATACATCCAGTTGTCGATGCCGAGCATCATGCCGTTTGGCTTGTGCTCGACATTACTCCCGCGGGAGTAGTTATCGTCCACGACGATGTGCTCGCCGACGGCTTTATCACCGTCTCGCTTGACGAAGTAGAGCTGCTCTTGATCGCCGTAGAGAATGCCGCCGGGAACGAGTGCGATGGTGCGGGGGAGGAGGATCTTTTCGAGAAAGGTGGTGCGCTTGTCTGCTTTACCATCGCCAGTGGTATCTTCAAGGATGGCGATGCGACCCTCGGGCTGGTCTTCACCGATTCCATCAATGTTCGGCATGTAGCCTCGCATTTCGACGATCCACATTCTTCCACGGCCATCGAAGGTGAGGGCGACGGGTTTATCGACGAGCGGCTCAGCGACGACGGGCTCGATGATGAAGTCTGGATGGATGGTGAAGGCCTTGAGGGCATCTTCTACTGAGAGGATGGGAGCCTTAGGGATGAGTTCGGAGGGGACGATGTCGCCCATTTGGTCATGACCCTTGCGGTCGCCATTCTGGGCGAGGGCGAGAGGAGAGATCACCGTGGCGAGGGCGAGGGCGGCGAGGGTGCGAAGTATCATAATTAAGCTTACGTGGGTTTTGTCAGACAACTAACGAGAAATATGACGAATTTTGAAGAATGCAATGGTCGTCTTTAAATGTTCTTCCTGAGTGAGTGAGGATTCTTTGAGAAAGTTGTCGGAAATGAGAGAGAGGTTTGCGGGATGATTGAGATCGCCAATGAGATGGTGACGCGCTTTTTCAGGCGGAAGCATGTCGGGAGCGTCAGTCTCTAAAAGGAGGCGATGGGGCGGGAGCTGGCGGAAGATCTCGAGCTGAGCGACCTTCTTCTCGTGAAGAAAGTATCCTGAGAAGGAGAAGTGGGCTCCGAGTTTTTCGAGTTCTCGTGCTGTTTCGAGAGATCCGCCGAAGGAGTGGATGAGAAAAGGCGGTCGCTTTTGGCATGCTTGAAGGGTGCTCAGGAGAGGGCCCCAAGCTTTGAGGCAGTGGATGGTGGTGGGGCGATGAAGCTCGGTGGCGAGGGCGAGTTGTTTCTGAAAAGCTTCTAGCTGCTCGGGGAGGTGGGGTTCAGGAATCCAGCGGTCGAGTCCGCATTCTCCCAGTCCAGCATTGGGAAATCGCTTGAGATAGCTTTCTAAAAGTGGGAGCCAGTCAGTGGGCCGATCCTTGATTCGCCAAGGGTGGAGTCCGAAGGAGGGGGTGATGAAATCGGGGTGTCGCTCGGCGAGGTCGGCGACGGTGGTCCAGTCGTCGGGATGGGTGCCATTGACGACGCAGTGGATGATTCCGGCCTCTTTCATCTCGGTAATGATGCGCTCCCGCTGGCCTTCGAAGCGCGGATCGCCGAGATGGTTATGGGCATCGATGAGCACGGTTAGTAGCGGGCGATGAGATCAGAGGCGGCTTTTTCAAAGTCCTCCGGCGCACAGCTGGGGAGATCGATGGTGTGCTCAGGGACCGGGTAGACGGAGTCTTCTGAGCCGGGCCGGCGGTAGACGAGGTCGTAGTGGTCGGCGAGAATGGAGCTCAGGAAAGCGGGCCAATCGCGTGCTTCGATCTGACGATGCCATGCGTCGACTTGCTCGTGACCACGCAGGCGACGGAGTCCATCAAGGGTGTCTTTTAAAGAATCGGGGTCTTGGATGAAATGGTCGTAATCGTCAGCGAGGAGCTTGGCGCGCTCAAGGAGCGGGAGGTCGAGGAGGACGAGCCGTCCGGAGCCGAGTCGCTTCCAGAGCGAGCTGGGGAGGTGGACGGAGCCGATGCGATTTGACTCCGCCTCGGTGAAGACGGGGCGAGTGGGGTCGTAGTTCTGAAAGGCGGACCAGAGGCGAGACTCGAAGAGGCGCTGGGTGGGCTGCGGGTCGTCAGGATCGGTCCCGAGGATGGATCCGCGATGATTGGCTAGGCCCTCGAGATCGAGCACTTGCGCGCCTTGTTTGGCTAATTCGTGGAGGAGGCGGGTTTTGCCACAACCGGTGAGTCCGCCGAGGACAATGAGCTCGGGCTGAGCGGGGGAAAAGGTCTCGGGAAGGTGGGCGAGGAGCCATTTTCGCCATGCTTTGTAGCCGCCATCGAGCACGCGTGCGCGCCAGCCGATAGCGCGGAAGATGACGGCCATGGAGCTGGAGCGCATGTTGCCCCGCCAGCAGTAGAGGAGGGGGCAAAAGTCGGCACTCTTTCCCGCCAAGGTCGAGGCGAGGTGGGCGTGGATGTTTTTGGTAATCAGCGTGGCTCCGAGGCGTCGTGCTTCGAAGGGGCTGGAGGCGTGCAGTAGACCGACCTCGTGATGCTCGGCATCGCTGAGGACGGGGAGGTTGATCGCGCCTGGGATGTGGTCTTCTGCGAATTCTAAGGGAGTCCGGACATCGATGATATCGTGGAATTCACCCAGATTGAGTGGGCAGGTGACGCGC
Source organism: Akkermansiaceae bacterium (assembly GCA_023299815.1). Classification (GTDB taxonomy): domain Bacteria; phylum Verrucomicrobiota; class Verrucomicrobiia; order Verrucomicrobiales; family Akkermansiaceae; genus SW10. Next base: position 4,134 of record JALZWA010000193.1, on the reverse strand, counting down.
TCGGGTTGCTGCATTTAAAAGGTTAGAGCACCTCGACAACGAGGCTGATTTCCACCGAGACACCCAGAGGAAGGGAGGAGACGCCGACGGCGGCTCGGGAGTGCTTCCCGGCTTCTCCGAAGACCTCGACGAGAAAATCGGAAGCGCCATTGATGACTTGAGGGTGGGCGGTGAAATCGGGCTCGGCATTGACGTAGCCGCTGAGGCTGACGATTTTCTTCACCGCGCTGAGGGTTCCCATTTCAGCCTTCACGACGGCGAGGCGGGTGAGGACTGCGAGGCGGGCAGCCTTTTGTGCTTCTTCGATGCCGCACTCGCTGGGGACTTTTCCTTTATAGGATTCCTCGCCCACGATGGGGAGACCGCCGGAGATGTGAAGGAGGTTGCCGCTGCGGACGCAGTTGACGTAGGAGCCGATGGGCGCGGCTGCTTCAGGAAGGGTGAAACCTAAGGCGTTGATACGTTCTTCTGGTGTCATGAGATTATTTACTGTGGCTGTTGGTAAAAAGAGCGATGAAGCTGAGTCCGGATTTGCTCAAGGTGGCCTGACGGCCATCTCCTATAAGACGCTTCCGGGTGTAGTAAGAATGCTTCGAGCGGGTGGTGCGGACGTAGCTGATGGTGGGTTTTTTGACAGCGCGATTACTGGGGACGACCGAGAGGGGGATACCGGAGTCAGTGAAGGAGATTTCCCAAGACGTGCTCGGTGTTTTGTGGTCTCCTTTTTTGAGCCAAGGGTAGCGGCTGACGATTTCAAGGGGGGCGTCGCGATTGACGGTCACCTTAAAATAAGGAGTGGCTCCGCTGAGGAAGGCGGGGATGGTGAGGTCAGGATTGTTCCGCTGGGCGAGGAAGAGAGATGCGATATCGATCCCGATGAGGTTCATGCCATTGTAGGGACCGTGGGGGCTTTTTCCCTTATAGACCGCTTCGTGCCAGTCATCGAATTTCGAACTGGTGAGGAGATTGAGCTCAAGATGGAGGTGGGCTCGCTCACGGTTGATCCCAGCTCCGGTGTAGCCCATTTTACCGAGGGGCGAGCCACCGAGAAGGCGCTGGCCTTTGGTGACGGTGATTTCTGAGAGGTGGGCATAGAGGCTAAAAAAGGGGCCATATCCCCAGTTGTGCTCGACCACGACATACTTGCCGTAGTTGCTCGCTCCGGAGCTCGGGCTGGTGTGGACGACTTTTCCCGCGGCAATGGTGCTGACGATGTCGAGGGGGCGGGAGCTGCTGTCCCGCTTCATCGGCTTGATATCGAGTCCTTCGTGGAACTTTGTTGCGATGACGCCATCGCCATCCGTGTTCACCAAGTTTCTCACAAAGCCGTATTGACCGGCAGTCCAAGCTTTTCCGCTAGAGCGGGGGACCCACATGTAGAAGTCCTCCGGTTTGCCATCGAAGATCGCGCGATTATCCGTCGGGAGCGAGAGGTTAAGCGGCTCTGCTGCTTGGAGGGAAAAGGGGAGGAGGAAAAGGAGGAGGAGCTTCATTTCTTTTTCTTAGCCGTTTTTGCGTGCTCTTTGATTTTTTTTCTGACCACCTCTTTGCGGACCTTCCACATCTCCTTAGTGTCGCCAGCGCGGGGGATCATCATGTCGAATCGAGCGACTTCTTCGCGGTTCAATCCCTGCCAGACGACCACGGAGGAGTCACGCACGGGCTTGTCTACGAGGACGGCATCCAGAGGGCGGCCATTGAGCATCGCGATGAGCCAGCCGCGCTGATTTTGTGTCGTGATCGCGGCAAAGCGCTGTCCGGCGACCTTTGAGAGGGTGAAGGTGGCCCCGAAGCTGCCGTCCTCCCCGATGAAGGGGCTGAAGGCGATGAGGTCCTTCGCGATAAGTTCCGCGCTACGGCGGAAGTAGATCGTTTTTCCGTAGACTGCTTGTGGGAAGACCATCTTCATGCCCTCTGACTTCTGTCCCTGCATGTGGAAGGAGAGGCGGTTCTTCTCCGGCTTCTTCCCCATGGCATGGAGACTGGGCAGGAGCGTGACGGAAACTAGGAGGGCTATGATCCAACGCATGCCCAATTATGCGAGTGCACCCGCCCAGTGTAAAGGACGATGCCCTTTATCCGCGAATGTAGGGGTTACTCGCTTTTTCCTTCCCGATGGTCGTCGATGGACCGTGGCCGGGGTAGACGATCGTCTCGTCCGGGAGAGTATAGAGCTTTTCCGAAATGGATTTGAAGAGCGTTTCTTCATCGCCACCCGGGAGATCCGAGCGACCGACGCCTCCTGCAAAAAGCGCGTCGCCTCCGAAGACGACACCCTCAGCGGGAAGGTAGAAGGCGAGTGAGTCAGGTGAGTGACCCGGCACGTAGAGGAGCTGGATTTCCAGATCGCCAATTTTTAACGAATCGCGTCCCTTGAGAATCTCATCCACCTCAAAAGGTGGCACTGAGACATCGAGTCCCCATTCGCGCGCTTCCTTGTCTCTAATAAGTTCGGAATTGTAGGCCTCGTAGCAATATTTCTTCGCCTCGATGACATCCGCATCCTCGACGTGATCGAAGTGCTGGTGCGTCAGAAAAAGGTGATCCACGCTCAGATCCTCGCCTTTGAGAAAAGAGTCGATCTCGGAGGGGGCATCGAAGAGCAAGTTGCCGGCGTCCGTTTTAGCAAGGTAGCCATTCGTCTGCACGGCGCCTCCGGTGAAAGTAATAATGTCCATAGTCTTAAGAACGAAGAGATTCGATTGCGGGAAGGATCGCTTCCGTAGGGATGGTGTCGCAAGTCACGCCGTTTCCAAGACGATCGAGCAGGACGAAGGTCCTCTTGCCGCCGGAGAACTTCTTATCGCGGCCCAGCTTCTCCAGCACCAGCTCGGATGAAATGTCATCCGAAAGTTGGAGAGGGAGTTGGAAGTGATTGAGCAGATTTAAAATGCGTGCGCTTTCCTCTGGCTTGAGCCCGGCATGATCTTCCGAGAGCTTCAGCGCGGCGCGCGTCCCCAGCGAGATCGCCTCGCCGTGAAGCAGAGTCCCATAAGGCACCGAAGCCTCGATCCCGTGGCCGATGGTGTGGCCAAAGTTAAGCAGCGCTCTCGTCCCTGAGGTCTCCTTTTCATCCTCTTCCACGACCCGTGCCTTGATCGCGACATTCCGAGCGATCAGCTCAGCAGGGACATCTTGATTCAGTGGGTCAAGCGCCTCCAAATCAGCTATCATCTCGAAGTCTCGGATCGCGGCGTGCTTGATCACCTCCGCAAAGCCCTCGCGGAACTCGCGGCCCGGGAGAGTCAGAAGCGTCTCAGGATCGGTCAGCACGAGCCGCGGCTGATGAAAAGCCCCGATCAGATTCTTCCCCTCGGGTGTATTCACGCCCGTCTTGCCGCCCACAGCCGAATCGACCTGCGAGACGATCGTCGTCGGGATCTGCACAAAAGGAATCCCTCGATAAAAAATGGCCGCTACAAAGCCCGCGAGATCTCCCACGACGCCACCGCCCAGTGCCACCACGAAGGATGAACGGTCGTGTCCTGCTTGAATGAGTGAGCGAGAGAGTCGTTCCACCTCAGTCATCGACTTCGAGGCTTCTCCGGCTTCTGCGATGTGCGAACTCGTTTCGTAGCCCGCGTCCGCCAGTGAAGCCTCCACTTTTTCTAAATAATGCGGAGCGACATTCGTGTCAGTGATGATCGCAGCACGCCCCTTCAGACCTGCGGCTTGGATGCGTTCACCTGCTTGAGAGAGAAGACCGGGTTCTACGAGGATTTCGTAAGAGCGGTCGCCGAGATCGACGTGGACGGAGTTCATGAATGACGGAGGCGGTGCCAGGTTGAGGTGTCGGGTTTGAGAAGGAGATCGAGCGAGCGGTCTGCGAGATCGAATTCCTCTACAAGCTGCTTGAGAAGCGCCAGCGAGGCAAGCGCATCGTAAAGCGCATCATGCCAGCCTCGGTCCGGCGCGTGTTGAGAAAACTCCGTCAGCCCCAGCGCTTCGCATAGATCGCCGAGCGAGTGCGACGGCTGATCCGGCCAAGCTGCGCGCGCCAGCTGGAGGGTATCGATCCACGGGCCGAACTGATGGCCCGGAAAAGTCCGCAAGAAGCGCTTCTCCGTCCCATGCCCATGGGCCACCACCGGACCCGCCCCCAGCCGACTCTTTAAAACAGGCCAGAGCGAGAGC
>JALZWA010000192.1 GCA_023299815.1 Akkermansiaceae bacterium | reverse complement strand
CTGGCCTTCACCTCTCGGCAATTTCAGTCCGACAAACTCGCTACTGCGAGATGGTTTTGCGAACTTGCGTAGCCCATTGGCGGAAGGCGAGTTCCCCTTCCCGGTTCTCACTCCTGAATCGGGAAATCGCGCGCTTTTCTTCCCTCAATAAGGTCTCTACCTCGGGAGCTTTTCGTCATTGAAAAAATGCCGCCCCTGCTCGCTTGCTTCGCTCTCGTGATCGCATTCCCAGTAGACGCCTTCGATAATCTCTTCTTTCCTCGGCTCACGACTCATCGCGGCAAAACTCACTGCCGCCATCGCCTCTTGCTTCGCCTCCTTATGAATCTGCGTCTCAAGCCTATCGTCGAGTAAGCCTTCCGATTTTAGCACCTCTGCCCATAGCTTAATCGGATCGCGGTGTTCTTTATGAAATTCGATCTCCTCGGGCGAACGGTAAACCTTGTGATTCGCATCAGCTACCGTGAATCCATAAAAGCGATAAGTCTGCACTTCCAAAACCGTCGGTCGCGACAGTCTCTGCGCCCGCTCCCTCGCTTCGGTAAGCTTCTCCCTCACCGCGAGAAGATCCCAGCCCTCCACCACATCCCAATCAATGTCATAACCCTCAGCCCGCTTCGCAAGGTGGTCCTTGAAAGCCGATGACCGCTCGACCGAGGTCCCCATCGCAAAATTGTTATTCTCCACGACATAAACCACCGGAATATCAAAAAGCCCCGCCAAGTTTAGCGACTCGTGGAAGACTCCTTGATTCATCGCACCATCTCCCATGAGGCAAAAAGCGACCCCGTCTCCGCCGCGATATTTCATCGCAAAGCCAAAGCCTAAAGCGATTGGCGTCTGCGCCGCCGCAATGGGATAGCTGCCCCAGTGGTGATGCTTAGGACTCATCATCGAGAAGACCCCGCCCTTCCCCTTGTTACACCCGCCAGCCTTCCCGTAAAGCTCGGCCATCATCGAATCCATGCTCATCCCACTCGCGAGAGCCAAGCCCAAGCCACGGGGACCGGAAATACTGTGATCTTCTTCCGTCATCACAGAGCGAATCGCGACCGAGGTCGCCTCCTGCCCGATTGTGGTGATGAGAAAGCCTCCCATGTCTCCCTGACTATATCGTTTGATACAAGTCTGCTCGAACCTCCGGATCCGCACCATCTCACGGAAGAGATGAATCTTCATCTCTCCGCTCATCGTTTCCTGATCTGACTCGGACTTTTGAATAGCACTCTTCTATCTCAGATCCGCCAAGCAGACTAGCACTTGTTCGGCGTCGCGTGCGCCTCGGCGATCTGATTGATGATCATGATCTTCTGCCAGAGCTTGGCGCAGAGGCCATTGCTGAGGGACTCGATCTCATTCACGGCATCGAGCACGACTCGGTCGTGCAGGTTCTCGGCATAAAGGGCGGCGAGCTTCCCGATGATCGAGAGCATGTCGCTTGAGAAGTCCAGATAGAGAGCAAGCTGCGCGTCTGATCTCACGGTGCGGGTGTCCGCCTCCCCTTCTGGGAGTTCTTCGATATGCTCTAGGCCGGGATCTTTTGTGATCTGATGCATGTCGATGATGTGGGCCAGCGAGCGGAGCTCGGAAAGGGCATCTAGTGCGGCGTTCCGCTTCTTGCGCATCTCCCAGCTCGCGATGAAAAAGATGCCACCTCCTAAAATGACAATGAGATGCAGGGCGGCATCTGTCCCCTCCGCGAGCTCAGACCAACTCGTTCCCGCCTCCTTCAAGTTCATCGAAAGCGGGATGAACACGGTCCCCACCAGAAGTAACAAAATCAAGAAGCAGGAAATCCAGCGAATCTTCCAGATCGGAGCCTTTAAGCCATTGGCCCTTCCGATCGTTTCCCGCGCTTGCTCGCCGAACGAATGCGCCACTGCCGCGAGACCTGAGCCGGGAAATGTTTCATCAATCTGGGCGACGATCTTCTCAGTCGTCTGCGTCAGGCGACCAGGGTCTAGGGTGCGATAAGTTACCATTTAAAAAATCTGTTAGAGTTCACCGCTATCGGACAGGCCGAGGCGCTGTTTCTCATGAAATCCACAATAAGGACAATCCGTGATGCGGTAAACTGGGAAGAGCCGAAGGAGGGAAAAATTCACGATGAAGGGAACAAGCAAAAGAGCAAACAAGCCAAAGCTGATTCCTAGACGTCCCGCACTTGATGCTCCGCTCACCCAGAAAACGAATTGCACGATGAAAGGTATCAAGAAGATCCAAGCAACGATGATGGTCACATAACGATCCTTGATAAACCGCGCCACCGGGTGAATCCGCGCCACCTTGCTGCCGATATTCACCAGTGGTTTTTCACAAGTGGGACAGGAGAGGACAGATCGGTTCGGTTTCACAACATCCAGACTCTAACAACCCGAACACCTCTCGTTGATTACAATTCACTCCTCATTTTCTCCGGATAGCAGTGTTCTTCTAGATCTCGTGCTGACATCCAAATAGTGCTAAACTCCTCTCATGAGTAAGGCGGTATCGGTGATTAACTCGGAGGAGAATAGAAATCGCGACGATCAGATGAATCAGGTCATCGAAACCACCGCGCTTGGGAAGACTAAATGATGCGCGCTATTGATACCAATATCCTCCTGCGCTTCATCACTCGTGATGGAAAGGGTCATGGGGTCAGGTGGTTACTTGATGCTGCGAAGCTCGATCGTTCCGGGGCTGGACTCGATCTTCTTGATCACAGCTTGGAGCTTATCGATGTGCTTCTGGAAGCCACCCTTGGAGTTATAGCCCTCAAATTCTTTCTCAAGCTCGCGGAGTCTGGGAAGGAAGGGCTTCGCTCCCGCGCCATATTTTCCTAAAATGCTGATGCACTGCGGAATGCGACCTCCCTTACCCCATTTGTCGATCGCCATAGCGGTGATGGTCAGGGGGAGGCCTTCGCGGATGCGATGCTTTGCGAGGAGATTAGCTCCCGCTATGCGGACCTTACCACCAAACATGACCCCACTGGGAGCGGCGGTGGAAATGGCGTCTACGATGGCGGGAAGAAGCGGCTTCACTTGCTCGTAGCTGAGCTTTTGGTAGATCGAGCTGATCGCTCCACGGGCGCTGCCGTCTTCGTTCTGCAAACCAGCAATGATCGCTTCACGGAGGAGCTTCTTATCCACTCCACTCAGGTCACCTTTGAGCATCTTCTGGAAGATCGCGAAGCTGAGGTAGCGCTGCTCCATGCCGCGGGGATCTTTCTCGGTCGGGCCTTTAGCGACCATCGTGAGGAGTTCAGGGAGGGCTACCATGCCGGGCTGGCCGATGCTGGCGAGTGCCTCTGCGGCTTCGATCCGCAACCAGAGGTCTTCATGCTTGAGGTTCTCGCGGAGGGCTGGGACGGCACTCCCACGCACTGCCTTACTGAAGACGAGGGCTTGGCATGCGCCGTAGCGGTCTTCGAGACGAGGAGAGTCGAGCATCCTAATCAAGGTGGGGACGGGATTGCCCTTCTTCTTTGCAAGAGACATCGCGGCGCGCTCACGCACCACGGGGGACCAGCTCCCAAGTTTTGCGAGCAGCTGGGCTTTATCTAAGCCATCCAGGGTTCCTTTGCGATCCTTGCGGGTCCAGCCTTGGCCATCTGCGATGAGTTCCTGTGCTTCGTCAGCAGTCAGTTGCGGAATCTTGCTGGGTCGTTTTCCGGTGAGGTAAATTTTCTTCAAAGGAAGGGCATAGGCGAGCAGGTAAGAGCCGGAGCAATCCCAACCCGTAAACTTGTCTTGCCGCATCTGCGGCTGACCTTGGTGGAGGAAGGAGCCGTCTGAGCGACGGGCGAGATCGAAATACCACGCGCCGAATTCACGCATCCACTCGCCGGTCGCGTGTGGTCCGGATTTGGAAATACTAGGGAGAGACCAGAGAATGTTGAGGAAGTTTCCGGTGTGCCCCATGTCGCGCTCGGCACCATGAGAGGCGACGCCCATGCGCGAGAAGAACTCCTCGGCTTTCGGCTCATCGAGAAGATGGAAGAGAATCGCAGCCATCCCACCTTTGCCATTATCATCATGGGTTTCAATCCATGGGGTGTGATCGCCATAAGGAATGGCACCTTTTCCCTCATAGAATTTTACGAGGAGGGCGCTGCGCTCAATGGCGAGATCCACCTTCGGGTCCTTCACTCCTGCAGCACGAGCCATCACGAGAGCAGTGGTGAGAGGAATCCCCGGCGCATTCATCATTCCGTAGCCCATCAGGCGACCATCCGTTCCCACAAAACGATGACCCCAAGTGCCCACCGGACCTTGCCCTTCTGCGGACTCGAGCGCGAGCCGACGAAGGCCCGGCATGAACGTCTGGTCTCCCGTGACGATGGTATATTCAGCGACCAGCATGGTGACATGGCCATACCACCAAGTCGCGAAACTCTCGGCCTTGAAGTCCGAGGCCCACTTTACTTCCTGACGGACGAGATCGAGATAGTCCTCATTTCCACTGGCTAAGAGCGCCAAGGCATTGAGCGAACGAGTGATGGGATTCTGCGATCTCGGGTAAGCCGGACTCATCATTCTCTTAGCGAGAGCAGCGCATCCCTGCTCAAGGATGAGTGCGGACTTGGGGCAGTCATAAGGAGCGGTCGCGCTGTAGCTTCCGAGAACTGGAAGCTGAAGCGTGATTTTTTCTTCCTGACCCTCACGCCAGCGGATGATGGGGAGCTTGCCATCGGCAGCTTCTGCCAAACTCAGGGCCTGGCCAAACTCCGTGCGTGGGTCGTAGGAGAAAGGCTCGCCCATCCCCAAGATGACATCGCCCACCTTCAATTTACCGTCAGCAGGAGATCCCTTGATGATTCGGGTGACAGAAATTTGACGAGCTTCTGAGGTCGCAAGGTCCGAGCTATACATCCACCCACGTAGGCCAGTCGCGCCGAGGTTCCAGTCATGAGCCGCGCCCTCTGGAATGGGGTCCCCTTTTGTAAAATCAGGAAGGGTCATCGAACCCTTGGGTCCCGCTGCAAATGCGGAACCGATACAAAAACTTAAAAGGGAAGAAACAAGAAAACGTGGGCTCATCATGACGCAAATTATCCACCCGCAGAAGTAGACCACGATGGAATAACGGAAAGCTAAACAATCCGCTCCTCAAGTCGAGATCGGGAGTCCAATCCCCCTCACTTATTTCTAATAGCGGAAGGTGAACGAGGCCGAGAGATAGGTATCTGCCTCGGTCTGAAGATCGAACTCGTCAGACCGCCTCACCCACGCCACGTCGAAGTCCCCACGATTGCTATTGATGCCAAAGCCGAGCTTCACCTCACTCACAAAAGTCTCCTTATCGACCGAGTGACTGCTGCTGAAGGTGTTCCCATCGAGAAAGATATTCTGCCCCACCAACCTACCTTCCGCGGAAGCAAACAGGTAAGCGCCAAAGTCCCCGCTCTTTCTCTGCATGGAGGGCAAAAGGAAATCGTGAATCTGCCCCACCCCTACTCGCACTTCGATCCCTGCGGTGAGCCGGGTCGAGACATTTCCCAGATCCAAACCCACGCTCGGCATGACATCGAAATAGATCCCCTCTCCATCATCCGAGGAATACAACCAGGTCCGGTCCGCGTGGACATTGAGCGTGACCTCATTGCTCAACTGATTCGACCAACCATCTGGACGGGGGCCCGTAAAAATCTCATGCCAGGTTCTTTGTAAATCATGCCCGCCAGCCCCCGGGCCAAT
>JALZWA010000191.1 GCA_023299815.1 Akkermansiaceae bacterium | reverse complement strand
GGCGGCGAGGTCGAATTTCTCACCTGCGAGGGCGGCCCAGATCGCGGTGTCGCGGTTCGCTGTCATCTCCTCGAGCTTCCTGAGTTCGGCAGGGTAGTTTGCCGAGCCGTAAGGGCGGTGACGCTTGCCGTAGACGTGGACGCCGTTGGGGATTTTGTAGAACTTTTCCCACATCCAGTTTTTCTCACGGACTGCGGCTAAGATCGATTTGTGGTCTCCGGTGGGGATGGGGTTTACGAAGAGGGAGTGGAGGAGGGTGAGTGCGAGTTTTTGATAGCCTTCGGCGTTTAGCAGGACCCCATCACGGGTGAATTTTTGATCATCTTGAAACCACTTTTGAGAGGGGGTGAAGCAGTTGATGCAGAGGACTCCTTCTGATTCGGCGACTTCCTCCATCGCGGAGGTGTAGAGGGAGAGGTTTGTGTTTACGGAGCGCTCGCGGTCGGTTGTCGGGTCTTCGAAACCTACGGGTGAGACGAGTGCGAGTTGGGGGGCGGAGGTGTCGTTGTATTTTTGAGACCGGGTGTGCTTGATGAAGGCACGGAGTTCGCCTTTGAAATTTTCGAGTCCGGCTTGTCCGTTGAAGGATTCGTTGAAGCCGAAGAAGGCAATGATGGTATCGGCTTGGAGACGGGTGAGCCATTGATCCGGTGAATCCATGCTTCCGGAGCCGGTGTGTGCGGAGCCCCAGCGGTCTTTTTTCTTAGAGAGTGGTGGGTGAAACTTGTCAGCACCGGGAAAAGCCCAGGGAGACGGTCGTGACGAGTGAGGGCGGAAGCCGGGGGTATTGCCCTCATCGCACATGTTCCGGATGACGAGGTGTTTCTCGGGGTTGAGGAGTTGGAGGGAGGATTCGAAGACTCCGTATTGCATCATGCGCGATCCGAGGCCGTTACCGACGAAGACGATTTTATCGTCTTTTGATACAGTGAGAGTCTCGACGGCTGGAGCGGTGAGGCTGATCAGGGAGAGGGTGAGTGAGAAAAAGGTGACCTTCATTAGATTGATGTGGGAGAGAATGGAGTTGGTTCGCTATGAGGAAAGCAATATTATTGAATACTTGAGTGTGATCCACTTACTGGGATTGTCGTTAGATTCACTTTCACCTCATGATGATCTCGGTTATGACCTGGGTCTAATGACAGCGGAGCAGATCAAAGAGGATGTTTATGCGATGGGGAGACGCGCACGCTCGGCGGCGCACGCGCTAGCGATTCTCTCAGAGGATCAGAAAAATGGGATTCTTCTGGCGATGGCTGGAGGAATCCGAGCGGCCTCTGCTGAGATCCTCAGTGCAAATGCTCAGGATATTGCAGCGGGCGAAGAGCGCGAGCTGACAAGCGCGATGCTGGATCGGCTACGTCTTGACGAGGCTCGTTTGGAGGCAGTTGCGGCGGGGGTAGAAAAGGTTGCCACGCTTCCTGATCCGGTCGGCGAGGTTCTCGGTGAATGGGATCGTCCCAACGGGATCCGCATTCAGCAAGTCCGGGTGCCCATCGGGGTGATTGGTATTATATATGAGAGTCGGCCCAATGTGACCAGTGATGCGGCGGTTCTTTGTCTTAAATCAGGGAATGCGACGATTCTTCGAGGGGGTTCGGAGGCGATTCACTCTAACCGAGCCCTGGCCGAAGCTCTCCAGTCAGGTGGCGAAAAGGCGGGTCTCCCAGAAGGGGCGATTCAGCTGATTCCTTTCACGGATCGTGAGAGCGTCGCGGTGATGGCGGGGATGGACAAGTATCTCGATCTCATCATCCCGCGTGGAGGAAAGGGGCTGATCGAGACCGTGGTTTCGATGGCGCGCATGCCGGTCATCAAGCATTACGATGGGATCTGTCATGCTTATGTCCACTCAGATGCGGATCAAGAAATGGCGGTGAAGATCGTGGTGGATTCTAAAACCCAGAAGCCTAGTGTCTGTAATGCGCTTGAGACTCTTTTGGTAGATGCTGCGATCGCTGATGAATTTCTACCAAAGGTGGCAGCAGCTCTGGGTGAGAAAAATGTCGAGCTCCGAGGGGACGAAGCGACGCAAGCGGTGATCCCAGTTGTGCCTGCTCTCGAAGAAGACTGGAACACTGAGTATCTCGACTACATCCTCTCGGTAAAGGTGGTTGGGTCACTGGATGACGCCATTTCTCATATCAATGAATACAGCTCGCAGCACAGTGAGGTGATTGTCACCGAGAATGCTGAGATCGCTGAGCGCTTCCTGAGGGAGAATGATTCAGCCTGCCTTTTCCATAATGTTTCGACCCGCTTTAGTGACGGCGAGGAGTTTGGCTTCGGAGCCGAGATCGGAATTTCAACCGATAAACTTCACGCGAGGGGGCCCATGGGGCTGCGCGAGCTGACGTCTTATCAGTATCGCATCCGTGGGGCAGGTCAGACGAAGGCTTAAGCCCGGATTCGGGGCACGAAAAACCCCAGAGGAGACTCTGGGGTTTGAATTATTTTAAAAGGCGGGAGTGCACTTACTCCTCGGTCTTCTTTTCAAGGGCGGGGCGGCCATTGAGGACATCGCCCGAGAGGGAGATTTCACCCTCGCGACCGAGTCGTTCCTGCTTGCTGACGTAGCCGTTATTCAAGCCTGCGAAGAGGGCCACTGCACCTAAGACGACAGTTCCGAAGGACAGCATGCCGCCGCCAGATTGATTTGAAGCGAGAATTGCAGGCTGCGCGGGAGGAGTCGGAGCCGCCGCCAGCTTCCTTTTGGGCTTTGCCGGAGTCTCCTTTGAAGTCTTCTTTTTCTCGTGAGGCTTGAAGTCTTCTTCTTCGAGAGTGTCGAGTTCCTCGTCGCTGAGGGTGTATGCGAACTGGACGTCACCGACTTTCACGTCGTCACCATTGCGGAGATCGATGATCTCCATCTCATCAGTATCGAGAGTGATACCATTGGTGGAGCTCCGGTCGCGGAGGATATAACCGCCATCGATACGCTCCATGGTGCAGTGACTGCTGGAGACGGATGAATCGTCGACAACGATGTCATTATCTGCGCTTCGGCCGATGGTGACCTTGTTCCGATCAAGCTTAAAGCGGTAGGGCTGGGAGTTTTTTCCAGGAATAGTGATGCTGACGCGAGGCATAAAAAGAGATCTGTGACTTGGTGAGAAGTATTCATATCTTGAACGGAATTGCGAACGGAAAACTTCCACTCAAGAGCTTGCCTTTTTTTTCAGACTGAGGAGCATTCCGATGAATGGAGGCAATTAAGGCGAAAGAGATCACAAAGAAGTTTGGCGAGGTCACTGCGCTCGACGGGGTAGATCTGGAGATTCACCCCGGTGAACTCTTCTTCCTCCTCGGGGGGAGTGGTTGTGGAAAGACGACTCTGCTGAGATGCATCGCGGGTCTTGAGACTCCCACAAAAGGGAGTATTCATTTTGGTGATCGCGACGTTACTGACTTTCCTCCTCACAAGCGAGAGGCGGCAATGGTCTTCCAGAGCTACGCGCTGTGGCCTCATATGACGGTGGGGCAAAATATCGCCTTCGGTCTGGAGGAGCGGAAGGTTCCGAAAGACGAGATCAAACGTCGGGTGGATGAAGCTCTCAAGATGGTCAAGCTGGAGGGCTATGGTCCGCGTGGAATTGATCAAATGTCTGGTGGTCAGCAGCAGCGGGTGTCGCTTGCGCGGGCACTCGTTGTTCATCCAAAATGCCTTCTTCTCGATGAGCCGCTCTCGAACCTTGATGCTCAGCTACGCCTTGAGATGCGGTCGGAAATCCGCCGTATCACCAAGGAAAATGAACTCACGGGAGTCTACGTAACGCATGACCAAGCAGAGGCGCTCTCGATGGCAGATCGCATGGCGGTGATGGATCAAGGGCGCGTCATTCAAATCGGCCCACCGGAGGAAGTTTACCGGAATCCGAACTGCAGTTATGTCGCGGGATTCATCGGTGAGACGAATCTTTTAAAAGGAACCCTGCAAGAGGGTGGAGCAGTGCTGACCGAGGTCGGACCTCTTCCCGGACGTATCACCGTGGAAGGCTGGCAGCCAGAGTTGGGAAGTGAGGTCATCCTTTCGATCCGACCTGAAGCGATTCAGATTTGCGCGAACGGGGTAGGCACTCTCAGCGGGAAAATTCGTGAGCGGACTTACTTAGGAAATCTCATTCAGTATGCGGTCGAACTCGCAGATGAAACACTGCTGCAAGTGACGGAAATGAACCCTCAAGTAATTCACCAACCGGGAGAAGAGGTGGTTGGTTTAGCCGTCGTTCAAAGTGACATTTTGATCCTTAAAGACTGATGAGAGGTGCTTGGAAAAAATACCTCGGGGTCCTCATCCCTCTGGGGATTGTCGTGGCGGCACCGATCCTGATGCGAGACTCAGTGAGCAAGTCGGCCGATGGGGCTGATCTGCGACTCGAGGTTATCACTCCTCACAACGAGATGATTCTGCGGGAGTTCGGTGACGCCTTTTCCGCTTGGTATGCAAAGGAGTCCGGCAAGACGGTTTATGTGAACTGGAGAACGCCGGGAGGAACGAGTGAGATTAAGCGCGTCCTTGATGGCGCTTTTGAGGCTGCTGCAGAACGTGGCTCGGAGGGGGTCGGGATCGATCTCTTCTTCGGCGGGGGAGAGTATGATTTCTCGAGTCAGGCGAGAAAGGGCCGCTTTTCTAGATTGGATATCTTTGAGAAACAGCCTGAGCTTTTTGATGAGGACGCCGTTATTCCCCAAACGATCGGCGGAGAGACTTACTACGATCCGGAGCATACTTGGATCGGGGTGTGTCTCTCGTCTTTTGGAATTTGCTACAATGTCGACAGCTTAGCGCGCCGCGATCTCGCTCCTCCCGAGAGGTGGATCGATCTGGGCGACCCTGCTTATATTAAGGGTGTCGCGCTCGCGGACCCCACGAAGAGCGGCTCGGTAGCCAAGGCTTTCGAGATGCTTGTGCAGCAGCAAATCCATGAACAGATCGCCTTAGGTGGTGACCGCAATGAGGCGATCTCACGCGGCTGGACGATGGGGCTGAATCTCATCCAGCGCGTCACTGCGAATGCGAAATATTTCACCGACAGCTCCTCGAAGCCACCGCGCGATGTGGGGCAGGGGAATGCGGTGGCGGGAATGTCGATCGACTTCTACGGGCGGACTTATAATGAGCTTTTGAAAAAGGAGGACGGCTCGTCGCGAATGCACTTCATCTCTCCTCTTGGCGGTTCCTCGGTCAGTGTGGATCCGGTTGCTATTTTAAAAGGAGCCCCGAATGAGAAACTGGCCCAAGAGTTTGTCCGCTTCTTACTCACGAAAAAGGGTCAGATGATTTGGGATGCTCGACCTGGCGAAAAGATGGGGCCGCGCTTGCGGGCGCTGCGGCGTCTCCCGATTCGGAAGGATCTTTATCAAGAGCCTTATCTCTCGATGATGACCGATCCTGAGGCGATGCCTTACGAGGTGGCGGACAGATTCTATTACGACTCAAAACTCACGGGTCACCTTTTCACTCCGCTCAGGAACATCATCCGTGTCATGAGTATCGATAGTCATGAGGAGATGAAGCGGGCATGGTCTGCTCTTGCAAAAGCGGGTTTTCCGGAGGAGGCGAGTCGGGTGTTTTTTGATGTGAGCCCCGTCTCCTATGAACTCACCGGGAGTGAGATTCGCAGCACCCTGAAGTCGGGAGATAAGGTCGCTGCGGTGCGCATGACGAATCGACTCGGGAAGCATTTCCGTGAGAATTATATGAAGGTGGAGAGGATGTGCCAATGAATCGCAAGCTCGCTTATGGTCTGACGATCTGTGTCACCGCATTCTTCGCGGTCTTCTTTCTCTATCCCTCGGTCATTGTTCTTAAGGAGGCATTTTACTTGGAGGGGCAGGGCTTTACGCTGAGTTTTATCAAAGAGGTGTTCTCCAATCCCGTCTATATTGAGGGTCTCTGGAATGCGCTCTTGCTGGGAATTACGAGCACGCTCGCGAGTCTACTGATTGCCTTTCCGCTCGCGCTTATGGGCCATCGTTATGGCTTTGCTTTTAAGAAGTCGCTCTCAGCTTTAATTCTTATCCCACTGGTCTTGCCGCCCTTTGTGGGAGCAGTGGGGGTGAAGCAAATCCTCGGGTCACAAGGCGCGCTCAATGCCCTTTTGGTTCATCTCGGAATCAGTGATGTCGCCGCACCTTTCGACTGGCTGGGCGAGTCGCGCTTCATGGGGATTGTGATCATGAATGCGCTCCATCTTTATCCGATTCTCTACATGAACATCGCGGCCTCACTCTCAAATATCGATCCAGCGATGGAGCAGGCGGCGCAGAATCTTGGCTGCCCTCCGTGGCGGAGACTGTGGCGAATTACTCTCCCGCTTTGCACTCCAGGAATCTTCGCGGGCGGGGCGATTGTTTTCATCTGGTCCTTCACTGAGCTTGGGGTGCCGCTTGTCTTTGATTACGCGAGGGTGGCTCCGGTGCAGGTTTTTAATGGCATCAAAGACCTCAGCTCCAACCCATTCCCTTACGCCTTGGTCGCGATCATGCTCGTGATTTCCACGACGGTGTTTTTGGTTTCAAAGGCGGTGCTCGGTCGATCGAAGCTCGGCACGGCACCTCGTCCAAAAGGGCGAGCGAATGAGATTCAGCTCACCGGCCTGAGGTCCTTTGGGGTGGCTTTCTTTTTCTTCTCCGTCTTCTTCATTTCCTCGCTCCCGCATGTGGGGGTTGTGGTGCTCTCAATGGCACAGGATTGGTATGCCACGGTGCTGCCTGAGGCTTGGACGGCGGATCATTATCGGGAAGCTCTTGGGCATCCACTCGTGGTTCCCTCGATCCAAAATAGTCTTCTTTATGCGAGCGGATCGACCTTGGTGGATCTTATTCTGGGGGTGGCGATTGCTTGGGTGATTGTGCGGAGTTCGATCAGAGGTCGTGCGGTGTTAGATGCACTTGTGATGCTTCCATTGGCGGTTCCGGGGCTTGTGCTGGCTTTCGGGTATTTGGCACTTTCACAAGAAGGACGGAGCTTCCACTGGCTGGTGGGCGCAGCGGAAGATCCGACCTATCTCATCATCATCGCCTACGCGGTGCGACGACTTCCTTACGTGGTGCGCTCGGCGGTAGCGGGACTTCAGCAAAGTAATCTCGCGCTTGAAGAAGCGGCGCAATCACTCGGGGCGACACCTTTGAGAGTGCTCCGACGTGTCTCGCTTCCGCTGCTGGGGGCGAACTTGATTGCGGGAGGAATCTTGGCCTTTGCCTTCGCGATGCTGGAAGTGAGCGATAGTTTGATTCTCGCGCAGCAGGCGGAGCATTTCCCGATTACGAAAGCGATTTATGCGCTACTCGGGATGCTGGGGAATGGTTACGAATTAGCGGCAGCACTCGGCGTCTGGGCGATGGCATTCCTTGCAATCGCGATCATCGGGGCGGTGGTCCTCGGCGGAAAAAAAGGGGGCCTTTTCCGAATGTGATTACTCCTCTGGGAAATTGAGCTGCCAGATTGCTTTCGCGAGATTAGGAGTGATGAAGTCGAGCGCCAGCACGCCGTGCGGCCGATGCTCTGCGGTGGTGACGTAGTTCTTTAGCTTCCGGTTGATCGGGTCTGAGACTGCTTGGATCTGAGGGATGCCGAAGCTTCCCTTGAGATAGCCGCTCGTGAAATTGAGGTGGAGTTTTTCAGGTTCCTTCATCGCGAAGAGCCCCTCGATAGCTTTCCATTTCTCGGTGGGTGTTTTGGGCTGGAAGAGATCCTGAATGACGAGCTGTTTGGTCGAGTGGCGTCGATTGCTTTTCCAGTTCGTTGCGGGAATGCCGAGGGTTCCTTTTGAGTTGAAGCGACGAATGAGAATCATCTTTCCGCGCGCTTTGCCTAGGCTGGGTAGAGTTGGCTTGAGCCACCACTTCTTTGCATTGATGGAACCTTTAAAAGTCGCCTCATAAGTCCGGGTGTTCTTGCTGGGTTTGGCTGCGCCTTGGATGCTGATGAGGAGAGTTTCTTTCGGTTCCGCTTTGAGAAATTCCTCGAGGGTTTTGAGGGCATCTGCAAAGGAGAGCTTTTGATCGATGGGACCGTGGTAGAGATGAAAGCGGTCGCTGACATGACGACAGCGGAGATCGAAGAAGCGGACTCCGGCATCGAGTTGTTCTTTTAAGCTCAGCGACTGGCAAGTTGCGGTTCCGGAAAAAGGCTCGTGAAGGGCGGCAGAGTTGTGCGT
>JALZWA010000190.1 GCA_023299815.1 Akkermansiaceae bacterium | reverse complement strand
CAACGATATGGATAAGCCCTTTCATTTCTTCAGCGAACGTCAAAAGCCACCCATCCACTACCGGAGGGCGAGCTTTGTTTTAAGGTTAAGGTTCATAATTATTGTTAAAATTTCGACTCAAAGCGCGGTAGTGGATTGGTGTGCGCTGCCTTGTTCTCCTATTTTTTAGGTTCTAATTTGAGAATCACCTTAATCGGTTTTGGTTGATCGAACTTGGTGTGATCAGAACTAACATACCCCGCTTTGGTAACACTTATCCATTCTGTCTTTTGGATGGCTCCTTTCGTAATCTCAACCTTGCCATCTTTGTCAGTGAGTTTTGAAGCGAGATTCATGCTGAGTGTTATAGGTTCAACTGATGCTCCCTTGATGGGATTTCCTTTGGAATCGACAACAATTACATTTGGTTTGGCGCAGGCGACCAACGCAAACAAAAGGAATAGAATGCCGGATAAAATTGAAGTTCGTTTCATCTGATTTTTTTAAGGAGAACAGTATTTATTCGTAGCCCATTTGAGGGTGATATCAACCCTGAGCTATTGGAGGGGTTTTGGGCTCTCACCCTTTAAAATCAAGCCGAATCAATGAAGTGGGGGTTGATATCAGGCCAACTTCACGACCTCTGATTCTCACTTGAAACCGGCTTTGATATCGTCATACACAGAACTGGAACATCACGTCACGGCGACTCTTAAGAAGACGACAGAAACAGAAACCTTAAAAAGGCCTCCCTATCTTAGAGCTTAGGGATGTTCTCCATGCCGAGGGGCTTGCGGCCCTTCGGGGCGCTGCGGCCGCTTTCTTTGAGCTGCTTGAGGAGGGCTTGGAGTTCCTCGCGCTTGGCGGCTTCTTTGAAGTAGAGGTTGGTGGTTTCAGCGGGATCGGTCTTGAGGTTGTAGAGCTGGCCGAGGGCATCGGGCTCGGTGTCCTTGAGGGCATATTTTTCGAGAACCGGGTCCATGTAACTGTTTCCGCCGGAGCCTTGGTGATCGAGGTATTTCCAATCTCCCTGACGGATCTGGAATTCGCCACGGAAGCTCTGGGTGAGGAGGTGCGGGCGGATTGATTTCTCGGCGGGCTGGGTGCCGAGCAGGGCAGGGAGGATGTCGAAGCTATCGGTGGCGGACTCGTCTGGGAGTTCGTAGCCGATGACTGAAGCAACCGTGGCGAGGATGTCGGTGGTGTTCGTCATCTGCGCAGAGACTTGGCCTTTTGGAATGCGGCCGGGCCATCTGACGATGAAGGGGACGCGGTGGCCGCCTTCCCAGCCGTCTCGCTTCATGCCACGGAATCCGGCGGAGGCGTCGTGATTGTGGTCCTGGCGCATCCAGTCGACGTGGACGGTCTCGGCGCCATTATCGGCATTGAAAAGAATGAGGGTTTCTTCCTCGATTCCGAGTTCCTTGATGAGGTCGATGACGCGACCGACGAGGGCATCGAGCTGGAAGACAAAGTCACCACGTGGGCCGGCTTTGGTGGCGCCATTGAACTCCTCTGCAGGAAGGACAGGGGCGTGGGCAATCTGGGTAGAGAAGACGGCGAAGAAGGGTTTCTCGGGAGTCTTTTCACGATGGCTGGTGATGAAGGCTTTCGTCTTATCGTAAAAGAGGAGGTCGGCATCGACGAACTCGTAACCGGGAGCCATCCAGCCCGCGTCATTATCCCAACGCCACTTGCCGCCGGGGTTGGGGCTGCTTTCGGGATCGTAGCGTCGGTCTGCGGGGACGGGGACCATGCCGTTTTCGATGTAGCAGTAAAGAGGGTCTGTGGTGGGGCAGTTCGGGGTGACGAATGATTCGTGGAAGCCGCGCTCATTCGGGCCATCGATGAGCGGGGTGCTTTTTTCGTAATCGATGAGGAGGGAATTTTTAAAGCCGCCGCGGAGCTTCTTGCCATCCTTATCGAGCCAGGTGAGACCGACATGCCACTTGCCGAAGATTCCGGTGCGATAGCCTTTTTCCTGAAGCATTCCGCCGAGAGTGAGGGTGCCGGGCTTGAGATAGCTGGGTCCGCCGGGGCCTTCAAAAGCGCCGCCTCCCCTGCCGGTGGAGCGGTAGATCTGCTGGCCGGAAAAAAGGCCGTAGCGCGAGGGCGAGCAGATGGTGGAGGGGCTGTGGGCATCGGTGAAGCGGACGCCTTCTGCGGCCATCTGATCAAGGCGTGGAGTCTTGTAGGCGGCTTCAGGATTGTAGGAAGAGAGATCGCCGATGCCGAGGTCGTCGGCGTAGATGATGACGATATTGGGTAGCTTTGCGAAGGCGCAGGCTGTCAGGGAGAGGAAGAGAGAAAGGGCAGATTTTAACATCGGTTTGAGGAATTATTGCCTGATGAGCGGAGGAACCAAGGGGATTCGTTTGGAAAGAGGAGCAGGTCAGGACGAATTTTAAACCGCAGATGAATGGGATGAACTCAGATACGAGACTTTGCAGGCGGATGATGCGCGCTTTCTTAGGAGGTCTTCCGGTTTTTGTAGAGGAGCCGCGAGTAGTGGATGGTGGTGCGGGTGAGCTTCATTTGATCCGACTGGGGTTGAGGGCGGGGAGGACAAGCGGGACGCTTATCCTACGCTCGTGCGCTTGCGGCGGCAGAGCATGAGGCTGGCGATGAGACTGAGGAGCGCGGTGGAGGGCTCGGGGATTCCGGGGACGGAGGGGGTGGTGGTGCCATCGGCTTGTTCGAGTCCGAAGCGCTTGTAGTCCTGCGCGGTCTCTAGGACGACGGCTCCGCTGACGGGGGTGACGAGTTGGTATTTCGCGGCGAGCTTGGCGAGTTCGGCATGATCCGTGGAACCGATGGCGGCTTTTTTCACCTTCTGCCAGGTGTGGAAGCGAGCGAGATGATCCCAGACTTGCTTAACATCAATGGGGGCTTCGTCACTCGTCTGCCAATCATAGGAAGCGCTGGGCTGGATGAGTTTTTTGAGTTCAGACCCGAGTTCACCAGGAGAACTCGGGCGAGCGCTTCCGGCGATGCCGATGCGCTTGGCTGCTTTTTCTAAAAGGCGATTCGGCCCTCCGGCGAGATCGACGACGCTGAACTCTACTTGGTGAAAGCCGCGCTCGAGGAGCTGGAGGAAGCCTTCCTCGCTGGAGAATGTGACGGGCTGGGAGCCGTGGAGCCAGATGAGGTGGCGGGCGCTTTTTTCGCTGGCGAGGCGGAGGCCGGCTTCGAGCGCGGGGATGCAGTCTTGGCCGCCAGAAAAGCGGAACTCGCTGAGGCTGGTGATGTTTTCATGAACCTCTTCATGGGCGGCGAGGATGACTTCGACTTGGTGGCCCTTTTTGCGAAGCTCGGCGATGACTTCATCGGTTGCCGCGGCCCACTCGCCGAAGTAGGAGGAGCCATCGATGACGAGGACGAGGGGCTCTTTTGAATCCAGAGCGAGGACGGGAAGACGAGTCCGGATGAGCTTCTTGCCGGAGAATTGATCTCTAGTCCAGACGTGGATGGGTTGCTCGGGGAGGTCACATTTTACGTGCGTGTGAGCGGCCATGAGGTCGCGGGCGGAGAGGCTGCCGTGGGTTTCGCGCCACTTGTCCTTCGCTCCTTTTCCTT
>JALZWA010000189.1 GCA_023299815.1 Akkermansiaceae bacterium | reverse complement strand
TTGCTTCACTCATGGGGCGCGATTGACTTTGCCGGCGGAAACGTCGTCCACATCAATGCCGGTGTCGCTGGTTTGATTGCCTGTATTTTCCTCGGCCGTCGTAAGGGCTACCCTGGACCTTCGGTCGCTCCTCACAATGTGCCTTTCGTCCTGATCGGTGCTTCGCTTCTCTGGGTCGGTTGGTTTGGCTTTAATGCTGGCTCTGCGGCAGGTGCGAATGGCTCGTCTGGAATGGCGATGCTCACCACGCAGGTTGCTGCTGCTGCGGCGGTCGTCGTCTGGCTCGGGCTTGAGTGGATTATCAGCAAGAAGCCGACCGCTGTTGGCGCTGCTACCGGTGCCGTTGCTGGACTTGTCGCGATTACCCCCGCTGCGGGAAGCACGACGATTGCAGGTGCTCTTGTGATGGGCGCTGTTTCGAGTCTCGCTGGTTACTTCATGGTCTCTAAGGTGAAGCACGCTTTCAAATACGATGACTCGCTTGACGTCTTCGGTGTCCACGGTGTCGGCGGCATCGTAGGAGCTCTTCTCTCAGGATTCTTCCTTCGTGAAGGCTACGATGGCAGTGTCCTCGTTCAGCTTAAGGCAGTGCTCTTCACTGTAGCCTGGAGTGCCGTGGTCTCCGTGATCGCTCTCTCCATCGCCAAGCTCGTTTGTGGTGGCCTCCGCGTCAGTGAAGATGTGGAGCACGCCGGTCTCGATCTCAGTGATCACGGCGAGGAAGCTTACAATAGCGAAGGTCACTAATTGATCGTCCTTTTTTCCAAAGCGGAGTCGGTTCATCCCGGCTCCGCTTTTTTGTTTCTCAAGGAAATGAGGCTGGTTCATCCTCTTGATGAATTTGATTCATATCTGGCGTGGAAACTGCTTCATTTTCTCCGGAGCGTGGAAGCACGCATCACCGCAAAACAACGATGACTAAAAATTGTAAATCCCTATGGGCTCTCTTGCTGACCTTCTTTCTGTCGGCAGGATCACTCATGGCCCAAGAAGAGTCCGCTATTGATAGTGGAAATACCGCCTGGATGCTCACCGCCACGGTGCTCGTCCTTCTCATGACCTTACCGGGTCTCGCCCTTTTCTACGGCGGACTCGTGAGAGCGAAGAACTTCCTCTCGGTGCTCATGCACTGCTACGCGATTGCTGCGCTCGCTTCGGTGATGTGGGCCATCGGCCTCTACAGCCTCGCCTTTGATGATGTCGGCCGCGGCTGGCTCGGTGGCTTTGGGAAATTTTTCCTAGAGGGAGTTGGCGTTGACTCTGATGGGGGCGGCTTCCCTGAAACCGTCGGAGTCATGTTCCAGATGACCTTCGCGATTATTACTCCCGGTCTGATTGTCGGAGCCTTCGTCGAGCGCATGAAGTTCGCCGCGATCATGGTCTTCACTGCCCTCTGGCTTGTTCTCGTCTATGCACCCGCAGTCCACTGGGTCTGGGGTGGGGGATTCATGATGGGTTGGGGCACAATCGATCTCGCTGGAGGAATCGTCGTCCACGCCACTGCAGGTGTCTCTGCGCTCGTGCTCGCCAAGATGATCGGGCCACGCAAAGGCTTCCCGAAAAGTCTCCACCCACCGCACAGCCCCGGTCTCGTCATGATCGGAGCTTCACTCCTCTGGGTCGGTTGGTTCGGCTTTAATGCTGGTAGCCAGCTCGCTGCCAATGGCGCTGCTGGCATGACCATGCTCGTCACCCATCTCTCTGCTGCTACCGCTGCGCTTGTCTGGTGCGTCGTCGAACGTCTCAAAACTGGCAAAACTGGTGTGGTAGGAATCGCCACCGGAATGGTCGCAGGTCTCGCCACCATCACTCCTGCTTCTGGAAATGTCGGCCCCATGGGCGCGATTGTTCTCGGAGCCTTGGCTGGTGTCATCTGCTACTTCATGTGTGGTATTGTAAGAGAGAAGCTCAATATTGACGATTCGCTCGATGTCTTCGCTGTCCACGGCGTCGGCGGAATTCTCGGAACTCTCATGGTGGCTTTCCTTGGTGCCGAAGGAGTTCTCGGAGGTCTTGGCCTCAATAGTCATCCTGTAACAGGGGAGACCTACACCATGATGCAGCAGTTCGTCGTTCAGGTGAAAGCGCTCGCGATCACTATCGTCTGGTCCGGTGTTGCCACTGTCATCATCGTCTACATCACTCGCGCGCTTGTGGGTCTTCGCGTCAGCGAAGAAGTAGAGAACGAAGGTCTCGACTCCGCAGAGCATGGAGAGACAGCTTACAATTTAGACTAAAAGAGTTCTAAAATTCCCTCAGCCGACCTCCCTTGGAGGTCGGCTTTTTTTAAACTTTGCGCTAGTGGATTCTGACGAATCAAGCAGCAAGACTGTTTTAGCGGCTGAATCAATATTTTGTATTACTTGAAAATACACAAAAGTATTCATTGCCATCTGGCACGATCGTTGCTCTACTGCCCCCGTCATGAAAAAGACATCCACTATTCTTGCAATCGGTTCGGCTCTGGCCTTGGGTTCTGCTCAAGCTGAGATCGAAAGTTCCTTCCACGTTGGCTACAGCACAGACTACGTTTTCCGTGGTGTTAACCAAAATGAACTCGCCAATACGGCTGGTTTCCCAGCTTCAGGTCTCTATGAGTATGGCCTCGACTTCTCAGGTGACTGCAACTGCGGTGCTACTTGGAATGCTGGCATCTGGCAGGCAGACATCGGTTCTGGTCTTGAAGAGCGCGACGTTTACGCAAGCATCTCCAAGGAGTTCGGTGCTGTTGAGCTGAGCCTCGGCCTCATTCGCTACGACTACAGCGGTTCTCTTG
>JALZWA010000188.1 GCA_023299815.1 Akkermansiaceae bacterium | reverse complement strand
AATGACGGCGGCCTCGCCCCCACAGGCACTGCGCCGACCCACCGCTTATTCACAGGGAACACCCAGTTCTCAGCACGCGATCAAGTCATCCGTTTCGACGGAGGCGGTATCGATTTCGCCCCCCCCGCTGCCTACAACTCATTCCGTATCAACATGGAATCCGCAGCCAGTTGGGTAGGCAGCGGAAACCCCAGTGAACCGGTCGACGCCCTCGCCCTCGGCGAGTTTGAGATCTTCGGAACCCCTGGCGACGCAGCTCGACTAGCAATCAACACGATCGACTACGATGTAGCCGGAGACAACTTCCGCTTCACTTGGAACTCTCAGCTAGGAAACACTTACACACTCAATTGGAGCCTTGACCTAATCAACTGGGATAACGACATCAACGATAACATTGCATCCGATAGTCAGCCCACGACCTTCCCACCCATAAATCAACCAGGAACAGCCAATCCACTACCAGGCGAAGATCGTCTCTTCTTCCGCATCGAAGAAAATCCTTCTCCAGGTCAATAGTAAGCGTTAGTTCGATAATAAAGTGACTCGGTAGAACCTACGGGAGAAACCAGTCATCCCATCCACGTGTGTATAGGAGGTGGTGATGCCTGCGGCACCAGCCGCAGTATCTACTTCTGTCCAGCCTGTCTCCAAATTATCACTCGTATCGATTCGGTAGTTCGCTCCTTCGATCGAGATCCATTCCAATTTCACATCACCATTTACGTTCGTTTCGATCGCTCTGATACCGAACGATAAAGACTCGATCTCAAGCTGAATCGCACCCTCACCTGAGGTTTTAATACCCAGCCCATTATTTACATTTGAAGAACTCAGCTGAATAAGTAACCCGTTGTTTTGCAGCGTTCCACTTGCCCATTGCTGCACCATCGTCGTGACATCGAATGAGTGGTCCTTGCTGTGATCAATCGGGTTGAGATCTGAGATGATGCTTCCACCGCTTACCAATTCTCCACTTGTCGCAGGACTGAAGACTGGAAGCGGCACACCTGCTTCAGACCAGTCAGCAGCGAGCGCTAGCACTTGAACCTCCACTGCCTCTTGATCATTCAAGGAGTGCCCGTTGAACGTAAGCGTCGCCTTTGCCACAGGCTGATCATTTAAAGCAGATAAATCGAAGCGGGCATAAGCTCGAACCATCCGGAGTGGATCATTCGAGCTCCCTCTCACATAAAGAGTCGTCGTATAAGGATTGATTGCTCCATCATTACTGTTCCCTCCAGTGAACTTCAGAACGTTATTACTCTGATCTCCAGGCACGTTCTCCGAGGCATCAATCGTTTGCCCTGATTCCAGATTAAGGATCGTAGAATTTGTCGAAAATACCGGCATGGCATAGACGACAGTCAGTAGGTTAGAGACATTATTGCCATTTCCAGCCCCACCTTCTGCAACGCTCCCCGGTAAAAAAACGACGACCTCTCCATCCGCCAAAGGTGTAATTGTCACGATGTAAACCGAGGGCCCGCCTAGAAGGCTGGAGGCCGTTCCATTTGTCACACTGAAATCTCCGATCTCTAATCCAGTCACATCCTCTGTAAAAGTCACCATCACCTCGAAACTTCCATCTACAGAAGTTGCCGAAGTCGTGAGACCAGCATCGGGAGCGAGAGGGTTAAATGAGGCGACACTGAGCTGATTCGAACTTCCGTTCGGGTTTCCTTCCTCATCAATCACAGCTCCTTCAGGCAACTCAATCGTCACCTCGCCATTTGAGCTTGGTGAAATCGTGATAGACCAGGCTGTCCCGCTCCCGGTGAGTGATGAAGCCACCCCATTATTCACGGTAAATTCATGGGCGTGTAATTGGGTGACCACTTCATTAAAATTCGCTGTTACAATAAAGGACTCAGAGACCTCGCTCGAAGCCGTGCTGAGACTGACCGTGGGCTGCGATGAATGAACGTAAGGCGTGTCAGGAACCAAGGTGGCATCCCAAGCGGTGAACTCCGCAAGCATCGTCTGATAGAGATCCTGAATCTCCTGAGACTGACTACTTACATTAGAAGTCGTCGCAAGTGGCATCTGCTCGGCTTCCTCCCCCACCGGAATATTGATAAGATCGTAGAGTTCCCAATCTCCGCCCGTGCTGATGAGTTTATACTGCTGATTGACCCAAGAATTTTGCTCATTGATCTTAAAGCCAATCGGCTTGGTGCGCTCCGTGCTCGTTCCATCGATCACCGGACGCAGTGAGATCCCATCCATCGGCTTTTGACTCGGCACACTGAGCTCTAGGTAATCGAGAATCGTCGGGTAGTAGTCACTGGTCACGGCAGGAACATTTGTGATCATCCCAAAAGTGACGACATCAGGCCACTCGAGAATTCCCGGCACGCGCACCCCACCTTCATAGAGGCTCCGCTTACGTGCACGGAGTCGGCCGGAGCGGATCGACCTACTCGCGCTCGTTTCATTGAATGAATCCTGACCATCCTCCGGGCCATTATCACTCGTCACCCAGATCATCGTATTACCACGAACCCCAAGGGCCGTGAGCTCGTCCCGTAGGCGACCCAAGGCAAGATCCATATCTTCAATCGAGTCCCTGACCGTATCTGGAGAATCAACCCCACTCACTCCCTCCGAATCGATCGTGGGCTTATGAGGAGTGTGAAACCAAACGACCGCAAAGAATGGTTCCCCTTGAGCAACCGCCTCCTGAATAAAAGGAATGGTCTGATCAACAATCAATTTTGAATCATCCCCGTTGCTGAGATCATTGACGTCCTCCACCGGCACCACCTCCCCTTCTCCCGACGCCTCATTCCAGACGGCTGGCATGCGCCAGTAGTGCGTTCCGTAGAAATTAGAATCCGTAAAACTTGTCGGCAAAGCGGCACTGTTATTCGCTCTTCGATAAGGGTGGTAAGTCGGCACCTTTGACTCGGTTGCAAAACAGGCATCGTAGCGATGGTGCCAGGGACCTGAATAGATTCCCTCACTCCCCACTCCTCCACGATTCGCATCATCCCGTAAAGTCGTCATCGCACCGAGGTGCCATTTCCCAAAATGACCGCAGCGGTATCCCACATCGGAAAGCACCTCTGAGAGTGGGGTTTCATCAAATTCAAGGCGGCCTTGATTCGCAAAAGGAATACCAGCTCGAAAAGGATTACGGCCCAGCAAACAGCTCGCACGAGTCGGCGAACAAACTGCAGAGGCAGAATAAAAACGATCAAAACGAACCCCATTCGCCGCCATCGCATCCATCGTGGGAGTGCTAATCCACCCCTGATCTGGGTGCGGAGACCCATCGGCGTAGGTCACATTCATACTATTGTAACCCGGATCACCCCAGCCCATGTCATCGGCCATTACCAAGATGATATTTGGCCGAGGAGCGGCATGCAATTCAGCGTGAAATAGAGCGAATAAACTAAGGGCGAAAATTTGTATTTTCATAGGGCTGGACAGAAGTGTTCGTGAATGGGTTCCACATAAAAATCCCCGACCAGTGACCCAGCCGAGGATGTGTTATAGCACAAACCAAGGGCGATGCCTTGGCTAAAGATCACCCTCACTCAAAGCTCAGCTCAACGCCCTCAAGGATCGGCTTAGACTCATTCTCCGTGGAATCGGTCAGCTTGATCTCAAACTGAAAACCATAACCTTCAGGAAGAGTGGAAAGGTCCATCGAAGCAGGCGTCTTTTTAACCTGCTTCGAAAATCCCTCGATGTAGTCGTAGCTTTCTTTAACCTGCTGCCAGTCTGACCACTTATCGGACTTGCCATCGTTATCGGTATCCACTCCCACTCTCACTTCTACGGTCTCGACCCAAGGGCCAGAGCTGATGTAGTCCGTCTTCATTTGGGTAGCCAAGTAGAACTGGCCTTCTGCAAAGACGATGTCCGGATCGGGATGACCTTTGCCGATGTGGCTGCAGAACTCGAACTTCTTATTGATGTCATCCGAAGTGAACCAGCAGACGCTCATGCTATTTTTCCCGTGAGCCCCGGCAGGATCGTAGTCACCAAAAAGGTAATATTGTCCTCCAATAGAAATAGCAGACCAATCCCCATAGGCTTCTTGCTCAGGGGAATGAATTTCGTATTCCGCGACGCCCGTCTTGTAATTGGCAGGGTCTTCTTTGACCCAGTGTGGGTGTTTATAGGTGCCAATTTCACCGGTAGGTTTGGTGCGCTCGTCAACCGGAGGAGCTTGAGCGACAAAGTTGTCAACACCATTGGAACTGACGAAATGTCCGGCGAGGGGTGAATCCCATGAGCGCTTTTGGGCGGCAATGGGACTCCAATCCTCGATGATGCAGTGGAAGTTCCCATCAAGATCACGGATGAAGCCTGCATCAGATCCGTGTGAGGGGTCTTTCACCGCCATGCCTTTGTCGTCGCCCATTTTCCCGTCAAAGAGATCACTATCGACGATAACGTGAGGGTCTTGATCGTTGGGATAGTCGTAGTAGAAATAAGCTTTGCCATCGGCATACTCGGCATTGGTCATCCAACGAGATTTTGCTTCGCTGATAGGACCATGGTGAACCCAGTTCTCCATGTCACGGGACTGCCAAGCATGGTAACCGCCGAGGGGTTTATTGCCGCCTCCAGCAGCATCGTATTGGTTTTTGAACGAAGTGGTTTTTAAAGGGACATCGAACCCCTCGAGGGTCGCAGCTTCAGGTGTGAACCCTTTTCCAGCCTTATTTTTGGCTTTGCCATAGCGACCAAACATCCAGTAATTATCAGGACCGAGTTGGAGGAAGATCGGCGAGTCGGCGAGATTTGCGGGCCCGATGTTAGGGACGGGTTTCCAGTTCAGCCAAAGGGGAGATTGCTTGAGCTTGATCGAGCTCACGGACCTCTTCGTCTCGAAGCGCTTCACGACACTTTGAAAAATCCCCGTCTTCTCTGAGGGAGAAATGGAACCCTTCGCAACCACCAGCCCACTCTGCGAAGCCTCCGCCTTGGTCCAGTCTTCCTGCGACTCCACTAGCCAAGGTTCATTAGCCAAAGCGGCCATGATTCCGAAAGAGAGCGTAAATGGAAGAGCGTGAGGGAGTCTCATTTTAAATTGATGGTGAAAATAGATACAGAAGATCGTTCAAAAGACACTACGCAGGATTCACGGGCATTATTTCAACCCTAGAAAATTAAATCTAAAGGGATAACTTTCCGATCACATCCTCTCTAAAGCGATCACCTCCAAACCCTCTTCCTCGATGGCGTCACCATCCAATAAAGAAGAAAGTTCCCACACCTTCCGAGCGTAATACATGTCAGCCCTTCACATGACCTCGCTCCATAACCTTCTTATTTTCACCTTCTTCTCCGCCTTCGCATCTCTTGCCAAAGCTGAATTCGTCCACCCCGGTATCCATCACACCGAAGAAGGAATCGACTTCGTAAAAGAAAAAATCGCCGCCGGAGAAGAACCTTTTAAAAAATCCTGGGAACTCTTAAAGAACTCCCGCTACGCCAGCCTCAGATGGAAAGCCAATCCC
>JALZWA010000187.1 GCA_023299815.1 Akkermansiaceae bacterium | reverse complement strand
CTCCGCGCGACCATCGTGCTCGATATCTCCGGCTCGATGTCCTTCCAGGGCGAGCAGTCTGAAAAGTCGAAGTTTGAATATGGTAGCGAGCTTGCGGCGGCGCTCGCTTATCTTTTTGTGAAACAGGGAGACGCGGCTGGCTTGGTGACCTTTGATGACAAAGTTCAGAAGCTCATGCGCCCCGAGAGTCGTCCGAGCCAAGTGCGACGAGTTTGCGAAGTCCTCCACGCCAGCAAGCCCGGTGGAGAGACCGGAGTGGGGGAGGTCCTTCATGAAGTGGCCGAGCGCATTCCTTCACGCGGACTGGTCGTTTTGATTAGCGATCTTTTCGATGATCCTAAAAAGATCACCGAGGCGCTGCATCACTTTAACTACCGCCAGCACGATCTCGTCGTTTTTCATTTGCTTGCTGAAGAAGAACTCAGCTTTCCTTTTCAGCAGTTCCAGCGCTTCAAGGATCTCGAGGACGTCGAGGAGATGCTCCGCATCGATCCGCAGGCCGTGCGCGCGGCTTATCTGGAGAAATTGCGCGAGTTTATCGCCACCATCGAGAGTGTCTGTGGAAATCTCCGCGCCGATTACGTGCCGGTCACGACCAAGACGGACCTGCCCGAAACTCTCACCCGCTACCTCGGCTCGCGGCGGACTTAGACCATGCTTTTTCTCAATCCATGGATTCTGATTGGTCTCGCCGGGGTGCTCATCCCGGTGATTCTTCATCTGATCCGGAGTCAGGCCGCGAAGCCCTACGACTGGGGCGCGATGTGCTTCCTCTTCGATACCGTGGCGACCCGTCGCAAGCGCATGGAGTGGGAGGACTTCCTTCTCATGGTCACGCGCTGCCTGCTGCTGGCTCTCATCGCGCTTGCCTTGGCCCGTCCTTTTTCTCCACCTGACTCGCAGGTGCCGTGGCTCTTTGTCCTGCCGCTCGCTCTTTTGGGTGTAGCTGCTTTCGGCGGATCGTTTGTGCTTTCATCGTTGAAAAAGCGCTGGGTCACACGCATTGCGGGATTCCTCTGCCTCCTCGCGGCCGTGGGTTCGGTGTGGTTTGAGAAGCAGCTGAACTTGAAGCGCTTTCAGACGAGCGAGCGTCGCGATGTCGCGCTCGTGATCGATGGCTCGACTTCCATGTCGCTCGATGCCGGCGGGATGACCGCTTTTGATCGCTCGCTTACCGAAGCACGTGACTTCGTCAAAAATGCCCCGCGTGGCACCGCCTTCTCGGTAGTGCTCGGCGGACCCGCTCCCGAACTCCGCACCGCTACTCCGCTGACGCATCGCGCTGATGTTCTGGAAGTGCTCGATAATCTCAAGCCCGTCGGCGGTCCCTTCCGCGCGCATGAAGCGCTCGGAGTCGCTACTCTGAGTCTTGCCGAGGGAAATGGCGCTTCGAAAGATCTCGTCGTCTTCACCGATTCTCAGCGCCTCGGCTGGCGTCTCGAAAGCCCAACTGCTTGGGAGAATCTCGGTAATGCTTGGGAAGGTCTCACCTCCAAGCCGCGTCTCCTTTTACGAAACTTCCCTCCGCCTACTCGGCTCCGTAATGTCTCGCTCACCCGCATCGAGACCTCTCGCGAAGTCGTCGGGATGGACCGCGAAGTCATCCTCCGCATTCCAGTCGAGAATAGTGGAAGCGAAGTCGTCACTCCGGGTCTTCTCCAAGTCAGGATTGATGAAAAGGTCATCGGAGAAAAAGGCGTAGGCCAACTTTCTCCCGGCGAGCAGCAGATCCTCGAGTTCCACCACCGTTTTACAAAGTTAGGACCGCAAGTCGTCACCGCGAAGCTGGAAGCAAGCGATGATCTCCCCGGCGATGACCAAGCGGAGCGCGTCATCTGGGTGAAGAAATCGCTCCCAGTCGTGCTCGTCGAAGGAAATCCTACCGGCGATTTTTTCGACCGTGCCGCTTCTTATCTCGGCCTCGCCCTCGTCCCCAGTTCAGAAGCAGGCGACGAGTGGTTTATGGATCCGCAAGTCGTAGAGGCCTCGCGGGTCGCTTCGTTAGATCTTGAAAACACCTCGGTTGTCGTCCTCGCCGATGTCCCGCGCCTTCCCTCCGGTGCCGCTTCCAAGCTTGCCGACTTCGTCATCAAGGGCGGCGGACTCTGGATCATCAGCGGACCAAAAAACGACACCTCCTTTTACAACTCCTGGCGCGGCGGCGATGGCGCCGTCTCTCCGATGCAGCTCGGAGATCTCGTTGTGCCGGAGAAAGGCATTCACGCCGCTCCCGGGAGCTTCGATCATCCATCACTGCGTCTTTTCAAAGGCGGTGCGGGAGGCGATCTCGCCGAAGGTCTTCTCGATTCCTACCGCAGCGCCAGCGATCTCGTCACCGGCGGGAAAGTGGCGGCGACTTTTGAAAATGGAGAACCTTTCCTCGTCACTCGCGACTACGGCCGAGGCCGCGTCATGCTCAGCACATGCGGACTCGATGGACGCATGGGAAATCTCCCCGTGCGTCCTAGCTTCGTCCCGCTCGTTCATGAGATCACGACCTGGCTCGCAGGCGGGCAGGGGATTGAGCTGAATGTCGCCGCCAGTTGGAGTCCCACCCTCGCTCTCCCCGGTGGCGGCGGTCTGCGGGGTCAATATTTCAAAGGGAAGAATCAGAAGGAACGCGTCATGCTCGACCGCGTCGATCCCGTGATCGATTTCAACTGGCGGAATGATCCGGTTGGAAAAGGAATGCCACGGGATGAATTCCGGATCAGCTGGACTGGTGGACTCATCGTGCCGAGCTCCGGTGATTACATTTTTAAAGTGACCGTCGATGACGACTTCACTCTCAAGCTGGATGACGACCTCGTTCTAAAAGCCACCAACGGCCAGAAGGAAAGCGCACCCGTGAAGCTCGAAGCCGGAAAGCTCGTCAGCCTCGAAGCCGAATTCGTCGAGACTTGGGGCGAAGCCTACGTCACCCTCAGCTGGACGCGCCCCGATGGCGTCACCGAAGTCATCCCGGCCTCCGCGCTCATCCCACTCACCAGCGATGGTGATGAATCGATCCTCGCTGAGGCCGATGCCACTGACCCACGCGGGAGCAAGCGCACGGTGCAAGCGCTTCAAGGCCGCCGTGGTCGCCTGCTGGAAGTCTCCGGTTCCGCGCTTCCCGGTGAATATCGCCTCGATATCCCCGAGATCGTCTCAGCCGCGCTTGATGGTCAGAAGTCAGTGCCTCTCGTCGTGAAGCGCGATCCAGAGGAGAGCCGCTTTCAAGCCTTCAATGAAGACGACCGGAATCTCATCACCCGTGAGATCGATCTCATCGATGTGTCCTCAGTCGACGACCTTCTCGCGGTCCTGCGAGGCGAGGGCTTCGGTCGTGAGATCTGGAAAATCCTCGCTCTCGCGGCGCTGGCTCTCTTTTTGATCGAAGGAATCCTCGCTCGCTGGGTCTCGAAGTCTCGTAAAGCAGGTGAAGATGTTCGGGTCGATTTTGAGAACAAAGGCGAAGCTTCATCCGAGTTCGTAGATGCGCTCAGCCAAGTGAAAGGGGGGCGCAAATGAAGTCTCTCATTCGCGGCGTCCTCATCTCCCTAGGAGTCTGGGGGCTCATCCTCTTCCTCGGGAAATATCTCGAGCTCTCCTCGCTCTGGCCCGTCTGGGTCATCCCTCTCGGAGTCGCGCTCGCCTGTGAGTTGATCTTTTGGAGCTACCGCTACGAGCGCCAAGCAGTGGAGCCAAAGCGCGGACGCTGGCTCCTTGGCTTGCGTCTCACCAGTCTCGCAGTCCTTGCGTGGATTCTCCTCGAGCCAGTTTATAGCCGCTTTGAAGAACGCGACATCCGCCGTGAAGTCGTCATTCTCATCGACTCATCAGCCTCCATGAATCTCATCGATGATGGGCAAACCGCGACCCGCTCAGAACTCGCGCAAGCCGCCTTGGAGCGCTCGGGTTTGAGAGATGCGCTCCATGGAAAAGTCGCGATCCGCGAGGTCCGCGCCGCCCGTCGTGCTCTCCTCTCTGAAGACGATGCGGTCGAAGGCTGGGATCAAGCGACCGACATCGCAGGCGCGCTCAGTGAAGTCATGGAGCAGGTCCCACCCGACCAGCTCGCAGGAGTCGTCCTGCTCAGTGACGGCCGCCACAACCGCCCCGGCAGTGTCGAGGACGCCGCGCGCCGCTACGGAATTCTCGATGCGCCCATCGCCGTCATTCCTTCTGGCAGTGAGACTCCGCCAAAAGATGCCGCCATTGTCAGCGTCCGTGCGCCTGATTCCGTCTACCTCGGCGATCGCGTCCGCATGGCCGCCAAGCTGAAGTTCGATGGCTACCGTGGCCAGCGTGCGAAGGTCACGCTCTTCTCCGGAGATGAAGAAATCGAATCCCGCGAGGTCGCCATTCCACAAGCCCATCACCGTGAGGAAATCCGCTTCCGTCACGTCCCGGATGAAGGCGGCATCGGTGACTACCGCATCGTCCTCAGTGATCTCAAAGACGAGCGCTTCGATAACAATAACGAGTGGTCTTTTAAAACCGTCGTCACCGATGCCCGCACGAACGTCCTCATTATCGAAGGCGCACCCCGCTGGGAGTTCCGCTACTTGAGGAATCTATTCTACGGCCGTGATCAGTCGATCCACCTTCAGTCTGTCCTTCTCGAGCCAGACCGCATCGTGGGGCAGAAGATGAAAAAGGTGCCTGCTTCCGCAAGTCGTCCCTTCGGTGACTCAAAGGCGACCGCCCTTCCTGAGAGCGAGGAAGAATGGCGCAAGTTTGATGTCATCATCATCGGCGACCTCGAAGCCGGTGCCCTGAGTAACGATGAATGGGAAATCCTTCAGCGCTGTGTCGTAGACCGCGCCGCACTTCTCGTCATGATCGCGGGACCTCGCTCCATGCCCCACGCCTTTTCTGGCGATGCCGCCTCCGCGCTCATCCCCGTGGATTACGAAGCCTCCCGCCGCACCTACTTTGGAGGGAAAGAGAAGTTCAAGATCGCCCTCACCAATGCCGGAAGTAGCCACCCCATCGCCGCCCAAGTCGAGGGGCAGGTCCGCAATCAGCAAGTCTGGGCCGAGTTCCCTGAGCTGCGCTGGCGTCACCCCATCACCGGGATTAAAGAAGGTGCCGAGGTTCTTCTCTACGCCGAAGAGAGTGAGAAAAAGAAGACCCGCATCAGCTCCGCAAGCGGATTAGAAAATGCCCTCGCCGAAGTCTCGAACCGCCGGAAGCGCGAAGCAGAGAACGCTCTCCTCGTCACCCGCCAGACTGGGAATGGAAAAGTAGCGATGCTCCTCACCGACCGCACCTGGCGACTCCGCGAGGGCGTGGGCGATGTCTACCACCACCGCTTCTGGGGCCAGCTCGTCCGCTGGGGTGCGGGGCCGAACCTCCGCTCGGGAATCAAAACGGCCCGACTCGGAACCGATCAACTCACCTACACCGGCGATGATCCCGTCTCGATCCTAGCGCGTCTCCGTGAAGAAAATCTCACGCCTATTCAAGATGAGACCCTACAAGCCGAGATCATGCGCGACGGAACCAAAGTCGCCACCGTGCCCCTCAACTACCGCGAAGGATCAAATGGCATCCACCAAGCGCAAGCAGGTCCCTTCCGCGAGCCCGGTGAATATGAGGTCCGTCTCAAAAGCGACACCCTCACAGAAGAGATCACGACCAACTTCCGCGTCGTCGGCTCGCTCAGCGCCATCGAACTCGCCGAGACCACCCTCAATAAGCCGCTTTTAGAAAACATCGCCAAGCTCTCCGGCGGTCGAGTCGTCACCACAGATGACGAGCACCTCGCTGACCTTTTCCTAGGCAGAAATGACACCCGCGAAGAACTCCGCGAGACCAGCCTCTGGGACCGCTGGCCCCTCATGCTCCTGCTTGCGATACTCCTCACCACCGAGTGGGTTCTCCGCAGACGCAGTGGGCTATCGTAGGACAGTCCCTCTTGGCTGTCTTCTTAGCCGGACGAAGTGTCCCGGTGACTCGCGCGGTTGAGGGAGAGGAAGACAGCCAAGAGGGACTGTCTTACGCTACCTCCGCCGTCCTTGGAAGCGATCTCGAGGATCGTCTTCTTTGGTCTCCTTATCCTTATAGCGGAGGATGCCATATTTGCGGAGATTCTTGATGAAGGCCTGAGTGTCGTCCTTCGTTTCCTTATCGCTGGTGAGTGCAGAAAGAGCGCCGTCTTTATTATCGACCTTCTTCTGCACGGAGGCCAGCGCGTCGCCTGCTTGGTCAACCGTTTTTTCAATCGCATCCAGAGTCTGCGGCACTTTCTCCAAAGCGGGCTCTACTTTCGCGAAGGCATTCTTCGCGGTCCGAGTCGCTTCCTTGATCTCGTTAATCGCTTCGCTCGCTTCCGTGAGCACCGGTCCCGCATCATCGCCGAGATCCGCGATGCTTGCTGCCGCGCGGTCGAAGTTTTCCAGCGCCGAGCTGAGATTGCTGAGGTTCTTTTCGGAAAGGAGATTGTTATTCACCGTCTCGACCGTCGTGCTGAGTCCGGTCGTTGCTGCGCGAATATCAGCGAGAGCGAAGCCCATCTTTGAAATTGCCTCGCGGGCCTCTTTCATGAGCGCGCGGGTTTCATTAACGATTTCTCCAGCCTCGTTTTGGAGTTTATCGAGCCCGCTGGAGCCTCCTCCGGCGAGCGTGCTACCTGCTTCGATGAAGCCGTTGGTCGATTGCTGAGGTGGAGTGATGATGATCTCCTTATCTCCTAAAATGCTGGCCTGTCCGACTTGGAAGGTGGAGCCCACGGGGATGGAAAATTTTTCCTCAATCTCGAGTGAGACACGGACCACCGAGTTGTCGATGAGTTGGGGCTTGCTGGAGAGAGAGCCGATTTTAGCCCCGCGCATTCTCACCGTGGAGCCCTCGATGAGGCCGGAGGCTTCCTGGAATTCGATGGTCAGTGGGTAGTTCCCCTCCGCCCAGCTGCGGAGCTTGCCGAACTGAATGATGAGGGTGCCCAAGACGATGATCCCGAAGAGAACAAATACTCCCACGAGGGTCTCGGTTTTCGCACGCGGCTCAGCCATGTGAAGAGTGTCGTCGCAGAGTGAGCAGAGATCAAACTCAATCCCAAGTGCTCGAGAACAGGAAAATCGAACCGCAAAATACATTAAATTTGTGGATTAAGATAAGCGGGAGCCCTCTCTTTCTTCGGCAGTATTTTAACGTCTTTCGTGTATTTCGCGGTTAGAGAAACTCCCCAAGCCAAGCTTCCCGACCGCTGATAGCGAGCGGTTCTTCTGGCCCTTCATGACGATCTTTGGCAATCCTCTCGCATGGCCACCGACCCACTTGAAGACCTTCTCACGAATATGCCCGACGAGGGTGCGAGCGAGGAAGAGATTGCAGAGTTCATGAATCAGTTCATGGGCACTGCGGGAGGAGAGGATATGCTCAAGAGCTTCGCTAGTCAGATCACGGAGGGGAGGAGGGATTTTTTTAAGGAAAGAGGGAGGCACTCGCTCTGCGTGTGACGTGTGTCGTGTCTCCTGTTGTTGTCTCGTGTTGTGCTGTCCGCGTTTGCGTTTCTCAAGCGCTTCAAGCGCGGCACGTCACCGTTTTTTGTTTTGTTTTGTTTTG
>JALZWA010000186.1 GCA_023299815.1 Akkermansiaceae bacterium | reverse complement strand
CTCTACACCACCCTCTCCCCCTGCAGCATGTGCAGCGGCGCGATCCAGCTCTACGGCATCCCACGCGTCGTCGTCGGTGAAAACAAAACCTTCCTCGGCGAAGAAGACCTCCTCCGCTCAAAGGGAATCGAAGTCGAAATCATCAACGACCCCGAGTGCATCCAAATGATGCAAGACTTCATCCGCCACAACCCCGCCCTCTGGAACGAGGACATCGGAGAGTAAGGTGCCCTGACCAGTCATCAGAGCCCATCCCATCCCTCGTTCATTTAAAAAAGAGATTCTCACGCCCCTCCTAATCTGGGAACGTCACCTCCACATGACCGTCGCCCCTCTCACTAATAAAACCGATATCAAACTCGGCATTCTCGGCACCCACCTCGGCTTCCTCAATGCCCTCGTCCCAGATGACAGCGGCCGCCTCCCGCGCGACGCCTCAGGCGAGCTCGTCGTCTTCGCCGGAGCCCGCGACATCATCGAACTCTCCCCCGTCAAGATCGATGCCATCCAGATCTCCGCCTTCGGCACCACCATCCCGGAAGACACAGATGAACTCATCGCCAAGCTCCGCTCCATCGGACTTGATCCCCAGCTCGTCATGATGGTCGGCGGCGTCAACCCCTACGACCCAGCCGATGAAGACGCTGCACTCGCTCAGCTACAAGTCAACATCAGCGCCGCCATCCGGAACAACATCACCCAGGTCAACTCCACCTCTCTCGAAGAATGGATGAGCGGAAGCGGCCCCAAGGACGACGAAGAATTCCAAGCCCGCGTCGCCCAGAACATCAAGCTCCACGCCCGCGCCTACCGCGAGAGCGGCCTCGCCGACTCCTGCGTCGAGAACTGGAACATCGAGTTCCTCCGCCCCGGTGAATTTGCAAACTTCACCTCCCTCGCCAAGCTCATGCCCATCATGGAAGGACTCCTCGCCGAGATCGGATCACCCTTCTTCAGAACCCTTGTAGATGCCGCCCACTGCAGCGACTCAGATCTCGATCTCTCTCAAAATAAAACCCTCATCGCCCAGCTCGCTGCTGCCGGAATGCTCGGCCCCTTCCACTGCTCCGCACCCACCACCCGTGGCTGCCTCAGCTCAGATGACGGCTGGATCCCCGCCCTCCTCGCCGCCGCCGCAAAGACCCGAAAGCTCGAGAGCGCCTTCGTCGAGGTCTTCACCCATGACGACCCCGCCCTCCAGCCCCTCCGTGACCTCGAACCCGGACACGGCATCGATACCACCGATGGCCGCAGCTACACCCAAGTCATGGTCGATGGCCTCATCGACACCGCCCGCCGCCTCAACAACCTTAAAAGCCGCGGCATCCTTTAACAAA
Organism: Akkermansiaceae bacterium; assembly: GCA_023299815.1. Classification (GTDB taxonomy): domain Bacteria; phylum Verrucomicrobiota; class Verrucomicrobiia; order Verrucomicrobiales; family Akkermansiaceae; genus SW10. Next base: position 1,677 of record JALZWA010000186.1, on the reverse strand, counting down.
AAGACGCTCCACGGCCATAAAAAGGCTATCCCATCAGACCACTTCCCCTTTTCTCTCCGACTTGTCATCCGCTTGTAAGATCATGCTCGCTTCGACGGCCTATCGTCCTACATCCTTTCTTTTACAAAGATGAACTCATTCCGCTCTGGAAATTTCGAAGCATAATCAATCGCGCAAAGAAGCTCCTCCGAGAAGTCATCGGCTAGCTTCTGAGAAATTTCCTCGTAGTGAGCAACTATTTCCCGAACCTCCCTTGGCACTTAAGGATGGTAAATCGTCGATCTCATGACCGCGCCACCTGGCGGAGAAACTCCTCGTGGCTGATAGGTGTGACCACACCAGAGTCGATGTCCCTCTCACGCTGATCAATCTCAGCATCATCCAGCCCCAATGGAGCTGATCTATCACTTGCGAGCTAGTAAGCAGCCAGACCAAGACGATCCTCCTCAGACAACTGGTCTGCATCTCACTGAATTTTAATTAACGTAGCCATAGCTGAATCCTAGCTGACGTCTATGCTCACCTATCCCACACCGAGGGCGAGGTTTCCATTTCGTTTTAGGTTTAAGTTAAGGGATTCGCGGCGCAACTAACGTATGTGGAATTGGGTGCACCTCCTTGTTCGGCCAATTTTATTGAATGTCTCTACGGTTTACTCAGCTCATCAATAACATCTGCCAGCGACATTCTAAAAGCTGGAACATCATCACCATATACCGCGATTTCAGATAATACGTGTAACTTCCCACCTCGCCTCTCATAAAATATTAAGACGGAGTCATGTGTGCGCGTCTCCGAGCCAATCCTTGTGAAGGACGAAACAACATCACCCACTTTGTAAGACGTTGTTACACCCTTTGTAGCGTAAAGGCTGCGAACCATCTTATATTCAGTATCTTTACCTGAATGTTTCGCATTACAAAGAAGCACCAAATCGGCTTTAGATTTAGCCTTGGGAAGACTGTCTGGGCCAGCGCTCATACGGCAACCCATTATTATAAACGTGGTGATTATGATTAATATTTTCATTCTTATTATTGCCGAACGTCAAAGTGAACTCACGGCGAATAAGTTAAAATATCAGAATTCAACTTATAATCTAGGAAACCTAGAGATTCCGTTGAGTTCCACGACTTGTTCTCCACCCTAATTAAAAGTGTGATTAGACTTAGAATTAGCCAGAAACTTATCCACGCATTTAGATATGTGACCGAAGCTCTCGATTCCGTAGAGGAAGCCAAAAAGCCCGAATTCAAAAGATTATATGATGTCTACCTCGATGTTATTCCTCTTCTTGGGGATGATCATGAGAAGGCTCGGGCATATCTATTGGAGTCGTCAGAACAACACTTGAAGCGTCAAAAGTCCGAATCCCCTTCTGGACTATCGACCTCTCATATTTATGAATCTTACCTGAAGACTCTAGATCGTCCAGAAGATCAATGACTCGATGCATGACCTCTTTAAATTGGTCGTGGTCTTTAAACTCTAATTCTTTGCAAACCCCTGCCTCCCAAGAACTCCATAACTTGTTCTTAAATAAGTGAAGTATGAAATCTTCTGTGAGTTGTTTTTCGTAGTTTTCGTCCATAGGTAGGAAATTTCTCAGAGAACGTTAGAGTGGAGGCGCGATAGAGCGAAGGTTAAAACTCTGAATTCAAAAATAAACTCCCAGAG
>JALZWA010000185.1 GCA_023299815.1 Akkermansiaceae bacterium | reverse complement strand
ACCTCTGCCGAAATCACCCGCAAGGCGAAGTCGAACCTCGCCTTCGCCCTCCGCTGCGTCCCCGCGGAACGCCGCGGCCACCTCGTCTCCTTCTACGCCTACTGCCGGGTCATCGATGACCTCGCCGATGACCTCGACCTCCCCCTTGAGCAAAAAACCACCGGCCTCGCCGGCTGGAAAAACATCTTCACCACCAGCCAACCCGATCCTTCCCTAGGCCTCCTCGACCTCCAGAAAGAAGTCCTCGCCGTCCGCGACCTCTACCACATCCCCAGCGAATATTTCGTCAACGTCATCGAAGGCTGCGAAATGGACCTCCACCCCCAGCGCTTCGAAACCTGGGAAGACCTCCAGCGCTACTGCTACCGCGTCGCCTCCTCCGTAGGCCTCGTCTGCCTCCCCCTCTTCGGGGCCGATATCAAGCGCTCTAAGGACTACGCCATCGCCCTCGGCTACGCCCTCCAGCTCACCAACATCCTCCGCGACATCGGCGAAGACCTCGAGAACGGGAACCGCATCTACCTCCCCCTCACCGAACTCAAAGAATTCGGCATCAGCGAAGAAGACCTCATCTCAAACCGCCACGATCCCAGCTTCCAAGACCGCTTCGCAAAATTCATGGCCTTCCAAGCCCAGCGCGCGCAAGACCTCTACCGCCAAGCCACCGCTCTCCTTCCCAAAGAAGACCACAAGCCCCTCCTCGCACCCCGCGTCATGCACCGGATCTACCAAACCCTCCTCGTCCAAATGCAGAGTGATAATTTCCAAATCTTCGACCAGCGCTACAGCCTCTCCAAGCTCCAGAAAATCACCCTTCTCATCAAAGAGCGCCTCACGAAAAGGTCTTAAAACTTCACAGAAAGAACCCTCATCAGTCACTCGAAACTAAGACCCCTTCTCGCCTCATACTACAAGGGAGAACGTGAAGTCGGCGGCACAGGGGGGGGCATCGCTCGCAAGTTCATCGAAAATCTCTGGCTGCACGAATTACTTCTTGCCAGCAGACTTTGACTTGAAGCTTTCGAGGTCGAAATCAGGATGAGCCTTCTTGATGCGCTCAACCATCTCAGGGCGATTCTGAAGGACATTGAGAATGCGTTTTTGAGATTTAACATTCGCAGAATCAAGGCCGCTGAACTTCGCATCGACCGGCATGACTGAACTCTCCCAACCTGCTAGGTCAGCGGGCTTCACACCCATGCGGAAGAAGGCTCCGGTGGTGTAAGGGCTGGGGCTAAAGCCACCAACGAAATCCACCTTGAGGTCGGGCTTAATGCTGGCTTCGAGGCCGAGGGCCCAGAAGGCAGAGTTTACGAGGAAGCGGCGCGCGTTCTCATCCGCGAGGTCCTCTGAGGCTCCGAAGGAAGAGTAGACGACGCGGGCGTCTTTCTTAGTGCCAGAGGGCGCGACATAGTGATCGCGAGCCCAGCCGGCATTGACGATTTCTTTTCCTTCTTCGAATTGCTCACTTGGGCCGAAGGTTTTCAGGACTTGGACTTCGAGAAGCGGAGTTGACTCGGCAGGCACTCGGGAAATGTAAGCACCGGAGTAGGCATGCATAGGTGAGACGCCGGTAAGGATGGAGTGAGTCGTTCCGGAGATCGGGGAGAGCTTCGCCCCTTTTTTGTGGTTCTGACCGTAGTGGCCTTGGCCGCGCTTGGGATGCCACGTGTTGCCGTAGACTTGCTCGCCGAGGCCGCCGAGGTAGTCCTCACCACTATGGTTGAAGTTGAGCTTCGCCCACTTTCCTTTTTGGCCATTGAAGCAATGGGTGGAGGTGCGGAGTCCGATGGTGGGGCCACCGCGCTCGTAGTAATCGACGAGGGCGTCGACCTGGTCATCGGGGAGGGTCATGAAGCGGGTGTAGAAGAAGAGGAGGTCGGCTTCTTTGAGGACTTCGATGTGGGGGATGGGAGTGCCGCCGCCTTTGATGTGGCCGTTTCCATCGACCCCGAAGAGGACGGTGCATTTGAAGCCGTGGTGCTTGGCGAGGATCTTAGCGATGAGGGGGCAAGTTTCCTCGGAGCGGTATTCGTGATCGTTCGCAATGAAGACGATGTGCTTTCCTTTACCGGGGCCTTCGGTTCCTTCGAATGTGAGAGGAGCAGCAAGGGCCATGGCGGAGGTTGCGAGGAGTAGAATGGACTTTAAGAACATGAGATGAAGATAAGGTGATTTTCGTAAGAATGGAAACCGAAGAATGAGAGAGCTCCCAAAATAAGCCTTATGGCTCGATTTTTGGAGCAAGCAAAGTTCCTAACGGTTCGTGATCCGAATTCTGAGGAACTGTCGCGGGACAGAAGCATCTATTGGAGTCAGTGTTCTCCAAGTCGAAATCAGTGATCCACTCCCATCGTAGATGGAAGAGTCAGCAACCGCATCAGGAGTCCAGGTCACAAGGTCGAGCGATGATTCGACGCTCACAATAAAATCATCTGCACTGAGGTTCTGATTGAAGGTGAGAGTGAAGAAAGTTTGGCCACCTGAGCTTGTGAATCCGGGAGTGAATTCGGTGCCAACGACATATTCTACGAGATTGGAAGTTCCGTTTCCATTGTCATCCGCGAAGGGGTCTCCGGAAAAGGTAGTGGAATCACTGCCTCCGGGAGTTCCGCCGGCGAGCACGCTGGAACGCCACGCGAAGGGGTCCGACAAATCGGAAGTGTTGAAGGGGGCGATCAGGGTGAGACTTGCCCCATCGCCGTCGGGGAAGATTGGCCATGGGCTGTCATCGAGATAAGTGAAGTCGAAGATGACTTCTCCTAAGTGGTCGAGGAGCACAATCTTTTCACCACCATTACTCAGCCCGGTGTTATTTTGGAAAATACCTGCGATCTGGCTTTGTTCCGCGGGAGTGAATGAGGTGGAATCTCTGACAATGAGGATACGGCCACCGGCTGGAAGAATGGTGTTTTGGGCGAAGGTGAATTCGATCCCTTCCGAAAAGGTGGCTCCTCCGAGCTCGATGGTTTCGTTCGAGATGTTCAGGAGTTCGATAAACTCCCGGCCTTCTTCTACGGTGGGTGGGTGGTAGTTCAGCTCGGAGACGATGAGGTTAGTGGAGCTTGCGGGAGTGCCGACGAGGAACGTGACTTCATTGAGGGCGGACCATTCGCCGGCTGCGAGGGTGCGTGCTTTGACCGTGAGGGATTGATTCAGGTCTATGGGCGCAGTGTAGGCTGTCCCGAGGGCGTTATCGGTCCAAGCTTCACGCGGGTCGCTGCCGTCTGTGGTGAAAAAGATAGTGCCGGCGGGAGCGCTGAGCCCTAGCTCAAATCCGGGCGCAATCTCCCCACCCTGCTGGGAGAATGTTGGGGGATCGATGCTAGGGTAAAGACCCGCGACACGGAGTTGGGAGATGACGTGAGCGGGACGTGCAGGGAAGAATTCATCGTTGATACGGTTCC
>JALZWA010000184.1 GCA_023299815.1 Akkermansiaceae bacterium | reverse complement strand
TCCTTTTATGCGAAGAAGGCACGTGGGATGATGGCCGACTACATCGTGCGTAATGGCATTACGGATCCGGCTGACTTAAAGAAGTTCAAGACGGCAGGCTATTGTTTGAGTAAGGAGGACTCTTCTGAGGTGGAGTTTGTCTTTACTCGGAAAGAGCAAGTGAAGGCTTAGAGGTCTTGTCTAGCGCCCTCGGCGGCCTCCGCGACTTCCTCCTCGGCTGCTTTTTCCTCCGCTGCTGCCACGCTTGGGGGATCTGTTGCCTTGGGGCTTGGCTTTGTCGTTATTTCGCTTGAGGCGTGGGGCGCCATCGCGGACGGGGGCGGGGATGTCGTAATCGAAGGTGCGGTCGTGCTTGCGGGGGATATCCCGCTTGATGAATTTCTCGAGCTCGTTGAGGGCGCGGTGCTCGTATTCGGTGACGAAGGTGATGGCGTCGCCCTCGGCTTTGGCGCGGCCGGTGCGACCGATGCGGTGGATGTAGTCTTCGTTCTGAAGGGGGAAGTCGAAGTTGACGACGTGGGTGACGCCGGTGATGTCGATGCCGCGGGCGGCGACATCTGTGCCGACGAGGACGCGGAGTTTTCCTTCTTTGAATTTATCAAGGGCGCGCTGGCGCTGGTTTTGGGTGCGGTCGCCGTGGATCGCTTCGGCGGGGACGCCGGATTGGCTGAGCTGCTTGGCGAGGCGGCTGGCGGCGTGCTTCATTTTCACAAAGACGAGGACGGTGAAGAGCTCGGGGCTTTCGAGAAGGTGAAGGAGGAGGGGGAATTTGAGGTGGGGGGCGATCTGGTAGACGCACTGGCGCACGGTCTTTGCGGGGTCGGTGCGATCGCCAACTTCTACGAGGGTGGGCTTTTTCTGGAACTCACGGGTGAGTTTTTCGATCTGGCCGGAGAGGGTGGCGGAGAAGAGGAGGGTCTGGCGGTCGTTGGGCATTTTTTTGGCCAACTTGCGCATGGCGGGGAGAAATCCCATGTCGAGCATGCGGTCTGCCTCGTCCATGACGAGGATTTCGAGGCCGCGCATGTCGAGGTGGCCCTGGTCCATGAGGTCGATGAGGCGGCCGGGGGTTGCGATGACGATGTCGGCATGGCGGAGGGCTTCGATCTGGGGCTGCTCGCCGACTCCGCCGTAGACGGCGGCGAGCTGGATGCTCATGTGGCGGGAGTAGTCCTGGATGTTATCGCGGATCTGGGTGACGAGCTCGCGGGTGGGGGAGATGATGAGGGCGCGGATGCCGGGGGCCTTTGGTTTGATGCTTCCTAAGGTGGAGAGTATGGGGAGGGTGAAGGCGGCGGTCTTGCCGGTGCCGGTCTGGGCGATGCCGATGACGTCCTTCCGCCGCATGATGACGGGGATTGCTCTGGCTTGAATGGGGGTGGGCTCGCGGTAGCCGGTTTCTTCGATGGCATCGAGAATGGGCTGGGGGAGTTTGAGGTTAGCAAAAGTCATTTTTTCAGGGCAGTGCTTCGCATGAATGCTAAGGAAAAGACAGCGAATTAGAAGAGTGGGAGCGAGCTTCCTTGGATCTTGTAAAATAGTGTAACTATGGCTTGATGAAAGACCGCCTGTGACTTTTTCCCGGTTTGAGCGGCTTAATTTTTCCTACCCCAATGAAGATTTTCAAAATTCTGGTGGTCCTTGCAACCCTGCTCCCCCTTTTTTCCAAAGCTGAACAGATTGTGTTCAGTGAGGTCCTGTATCATCCGCCGACCGGGGGCTACGAGTTTGTTGAGGTGCAGAATCTTACGGCGACTCCTTTTGATATCGCGGAGTGGAAGCTGCGCGGCGGGGCGGATTTTGATTTTCCTGTCTTTAGTTCAGGGAGTGCGACGGAGAGCTTTTTGAAAGCTTTTGAGCGGATTGTGATTTGCGAGACGGATCCGGCTACTTTTCGCGCAGCTTATGGTTTGCCTAATGCGGTTAGGGTTTATGGCCCGTGGACAGGGGCCTTGGCGAACAGCGGGGAGCGCATCACTTTGAAAGATAAGAATGGGGTCACGCGCTGCACGATGCGCTATGATGATCGCTATCCGTGGCCAGTGTCGGCTGATGGTGCTGGGCATAGTCTGGTGTTGGCTGATACGAGTCGAGCGATCGATGACTACCGAGTGTGGGAGGCGAGCGCGTCTGCGAGTCCGACTCCGGGATCTGGGGAACCGGCGTCTGCAGAGGAGGCTTTTCCGAATCCGGAGGTGAATCTTTCGACTGGCATTCCTTTTGTGGAGTACAGCGATGCGTGGAGTTTCAATGATCAAAATCTAGATCTTGGGACGACTTGGAAAGATTCCAATTACACCTTTTCTCACAGTGGTTGGACGATGGAAGGGGACGCGGGGAACAATGGGGGCCTCTATGGTTTTGAGACATCGGCGCTTCCTGCGCCTGGCCTACAAACTCCGCTGTTGAATAGTGATAACGCGGCCAACCACCTGACTTATTATTTTAGAAAAGAGTTCACTTACACTGGGTCGACGTCCGGGGCGACGGTAACGATCGACATGATCAATGACGATGGCGCTTACTTTTATCTGAACGGGGTTCCAATCGGAGGTGAAGGTATCGGTGCGAATGCGGATTGGAAAGACCGCGCGGGGCGGACGGTGACTGAGGCGTCCGAAGAGCTAGGGGTGGCGACGAACAATGGTTCGGCTCTGGTGATCGGCACTAACGTGATTGCGGCTCAGGGGCACCAGACGAATGCTTCGAGCTCTGACTTTGTCTTTGGTGCCCGTCTGAGCATCGCGGCTCCTTCTTCTCCGAGTATCGTGATCAACGAAGTTCTTCCTTCTGCTTCCGGCTTTGTAGAATTTTTCAATCCCACGGCGGCGGCTATCGATATCGGAGGGTGGTATTTGAGTGATGATCCTGGGAATCTCACTCAGTTTCAAATCCCTGGGAGTCTCGTAGTTTCAACTTCTGGGCTTGTGTCGGTGGACTTCACGGCATCGGGTCTCGGGGTGTCGGCGAATACGAGCGTCTATCTCACTCAAGCTGATGGGACCTCGGTTTCCAATGCAATCAGTGCTGCGATCCCGCTCGATGGTCGCTCGCTCGGGCGGAAGGCGGATGGCACGGGTTCGTGGTTTCTTTTCACTCAGCCGACGCAGGATAGTTCAAACTCGAGCGCGTCTTTTGATCTCTCCCTGAAGTTGAATGAGTTTCACCTCGGAGCTGCGAATGAGATTGATTGGGTAGAGGTTTTTAATCCAGGAACCGCGTCAGTCAGCACAAGCGGGCTCTTCCTCGCAAGCTTAGAGGATTTCTCTGATAAGGTGGCGCTGGGTGCGGTGATTTCTGCGGGTGGGCATTTTTCTTGGACGACGACTTTCGTGGATGGAGGAGGTGATAGGACTCTCTACCTCATTGATTCGGCGAACAATGTGCTGGATGCCATCGCGGTGGAGGAAATGGCGCCGCGCGATCACTTCGCGGCTTATCCGGATGGGTCGGGCGAGTTTTTTGCTTCGGTGGTCGGATCACAGAGTGCGACGAATAATCCGACGCGTGAGGTCGATATTGTGATCACTGAGCTGATGGTCGATCCACCGAGTGGGCATCGGGATGGGGAGTTTATCGAACTTTATAACAAAGGGGTGGGAACGGTTGATCTCTCGGGCTGGACTTTTGATCGAGGGGTGGATTTCACCTTTCCAGCTGGGACGAACCTGGGTGCCGGAGGCTACCTCGTGATCGCGGCGAACTCGGCGCTCACGGGATCAGCGCATCCCGGTGCGAATATCGTGGGTCAATACGAGGGATCACTGGCGAATGGCGGAGAACTTCTAAGTCTGCGGGACAGCTGGGGGAACTTGTCCGATTCGGTTTATTATCATACGGGTGGCACTTGGCCACACCTTGCGGGCGGATCAGGGAGTAGTCTTGAGCTGCGCCATCCTGAGATGGACAATGCGGAAGGAACTGCTTGGTCGGACTCTGATGAGTCTAATAAGTCGAGTTTTGAAAGTTACACACTCACTGAGCAATATCAGCAACTGACGACTCGAGGTGGAGTTTCTGACTATAAAGAGCTGCACCTGCAGTGTGTGGGAGATAGTCATCTGGCGCTAAAAAATATCTCGTTGATCAGAAATGGGAGTGGATCGAATATTCTGCCGGGCGGAGGAAATGCGGTGGTCACCAATGGGGACGCAGCGACGGGATGGCTCTGCCAAGGGACGCACTTCGCGAGCGAAATCTCCAATGGTGAGTTTCATCTTATTTCGGATGGTCACGGGGACGTGAAGGCGAACCGGTGTGAGATCGATGTCACTCAGATTTCGGATAATGATAATCTGACCTTCAGTTTCGAAGCACGCTGGGTTTCTGGAAAGCCAACCTTCGTCGTGGAGACATGGGATCGATCCTTCGGGGGTATTTTTCATCTGCCGATTCCAAATAATCTGGGGACACCGGGAGCTGCGAATTCAATGGCGATCACGAATGCGGCACCTGTCGTTTCCGGACTCATTCATAGCCCAGCGGTGCCTTCATCGAGCGATTCTGTGCTGGTGAGTGCGAGGGTTACGGGAGCAGGTTCGGTGAACCTGCGTCATCGTCTTGATGATTCTTCGGGAAGCGGATCTTGGAGCGCAAGCGCGATGAACGATAACGGCACAGGAGGGGACGAGATCGCTAACGACGGCGTCTTTTCTGTCAGCCTGACCCAGTATCAGAGCGATAATTCGATTGTGCAGTTTTATGTCGAAGCAAGTTCGGCCGGAGGGACGACGGTGCAGCCTGCGGTCGCTCCCGAGAAGCCTGCGATGTGGGTGGTGGATAATACGAATCATGCTTCGGACCTCCGGACCGAGCGCTTCATTATCTCAGCTCGAGATGTGAGCGCGTCTGGAGGAACGGGGGATTCGGCGACCTTCAACTACGCCTTCCCGCGCCTCTCGAACCACTACTTTAATGCGACTTTCATCGGTGATGAGAGTGAGGTCATTTACAATTGCGAGTTTCGTAAGAGTGGAAGTCCCTTTACGCGCTCGACTTCTGCAGATTTTTCACGAGCAAAGTGGAAGCCTCCCGGCGATTATAAGTTCAGAGGATATACAAAGCGCGCAATCGACAATGACGCAGGGGGGGCAGATTCGTATAATAATCGGATTATTCGCTACTGGCTTTATCTCTTTGGTCATGCGGCGAACGAGAACGAATTCGTGCGCGTGATGATCAATGGTGGTAACTCAGCAGTCCGCGAGGATGTGGAGCCGAATGCAAATGATTTTCTTAAGCGGAACTGGGATGATGGCCAAAAAGGCGAACTTTACCGAATCGATGACGAATGGTGGTTCGATGATAACTGGGGGCGTCAAAACCGGAATGCCGATTGGTCTTATAAAGGAACCAAAGAGCCCGAGCGCTATAGTGCGGAGTGGATCAAGCGCTCGCGTGAAAGTGAATACGATTACTCTTCCTTCACGAGTTGGGTGGAAAAGGTGGGCGGGGATTCCTTCACGCGTGATGAGATCGAGCGCATGGCGGATATTGATCTCATGGCGGCGAATGCGGTGGTTCGTGGCTGGTGTGATGACTGGGATACTCTGACCGGGCGCCGAGGGAAAAATGGCTATTTTCACCGTCGTAATACCGATGGGAAATGGATGCTTGTCCAGTGGGACTCCGATAGAACCTTCGGCAACAGTAATGCTGATTTTATCGGTAATCTGAGTGGGGTGCGGAACTTCTTTAATAAGCCCTACGTCCGCCAGCGGGTGAATTATTATCTCGGGAAAATGGTGAATGATTACACCGCGAACTCGGCGCGCCTAGCGGCTTGGCATCAGTGCGAGGAAGACGCATCAGGTTCTTACAGCGCGAATACGAATACTTATACGAGCTGGAATAGTGCGCGGATTTCGAGTGCGAATAGCGAGATTGGCTCGGCGCTGACGATGAGCTTTAATGTCACCTCGGGCAATGGATCATCGGCCACGACTTCGGCTGATACGTTCTCCCTTGCTGGAACGAGTTCCTATGAAGCCTTCAGAATCGAAGCGCTGAATCATCCGGAAGCGGAGTGGAATTTCGATACCCAGATCGGCTGGACCCTTTCAAATATCCAACTTAAGGAGGGGGTGAATTCAGTGGTGGTGCAGGCTATGGACCAGGCTGGCAACATCGTGGATTCAGAGACTTTTACTGTCACGAAGACGGGGAATGCGCAGCCAGTTATTGATCTGGACGGTAGCCCGGGTTCATTTAATGCACCAGTCAGTGAGCCCTTTGTTGTCGATGCCGCAGCGAGCTACGACCCGGAGGGAACGGCTCTTAGTTATGGATGGAGTGTCTCACCGGCAGCTTCATTTACTCAGCCGACAGCTTCTTCAGTCTCCTTCAGCTTCACTAGTCCGGGGCTTTATAATATCACGCTCACGGCGACGGATACAGACAGTGTGCAGAGGGTCGTGACGCGGGAGGTTGCGGTCTATGCAGGGTCTGGGTGGACTCCTTTTAATGATCCTATTTTATCAAGTCAGTGGCTGATGGAAGATGTGGAGCTCCGTGATAATGCTTCGCCATCTGCCTCCTACAGCCTCGATGACGTGCCAAACAGTCTGACTCTGAAGATCGAGGAAGACAGCGCAAAGCCGCTACGGATGAATTCACCGAATCACCCGATCATTTGGCAGCCGCTTCCCGAAGATGGTGACTGGTCACTCCATACTGATGTGAAGCTCGCGACTGCTCAGCAGGGTGATTTCATCACCGGACTCATTGTTGAGTTACAAGAAAGTGGCACGACGGTGCGCTACGCCTTCGGGATGGAAGATGGAGACTTCTTGCGAGTGAAGCGTGCGACGGGCGCGGCCTACACTCAGCTAGCGACTCTGGGCTGGTCTGAGGGTGATGCTGTGATTCGCATCCGCCGGGCCGCGAATCAAATCTACTTCGAATACCGGGATGAGCCTGGTGAGTGGATTACGGTCCATGATCGAGCGATCCCAGCGGGGACGATGGCGAATGAAGGCGGGATCTTTGCTGCTACGGATACGGCGCAATCTCTTCGCTTGGAGTTTGACTACGCGCTCTTGGTTGCCCCTGGTGCGAGCAGCGATACGAGTGATCATTTCCGCCTCACTGAGGTCATGTATAACCCGGTGGGCGGAGGCGCGCTGGAGTATCTGGAATTCATGAATACGGGAACGACTCCGCTGCTGGTTGAGTCGGTCTCGACCGATGATACGTCACCTTTTGCAGCCTTTACGTTCGGAAATGTGACCTTGGCTCCTGGTGCGCGAGGGGTTCTCGTGGTTGATCCAGTGGCTTTCACTGCTGAATATGGAGCAGGGATTACGATCCTCGGTCAGTGGACCGGCGGCGCTCTTTCAAATGGCGGCGAGCAGATTGTTCTGCGCGATCCGCTTGGGAATGTCATCCATGATTTTACTTACGATGATGTCGCCCCTTGGCCGACTGAGCCGGACGGAGATGGGTCGTCGCTTGAAGTCATCGATCCTGAGGGAGATTACACTGATCCGCTGAACTGGCGCGCCTCGATCCTCGGTGGAACACCGGGTTCTGCTTCTGTGAACGATGCTGACAATGACGGCCTTCCTGATACTGAAGAAGATGACTTGGGAACCAATCCGCTCGTAGCTGATACCGATGGTGATGGATCGCTCGATGGTGTGGAGGTTCTTGCAGGAACGAACCCGCTGAGCTCGGCCTCGTTTTTGAAGTCAGTAGTCGTGGGCCCGGGGGAATCAGGGAGTCAGTATTCCTTGAGCTGGGCCTCGGTCTCAGGGAAGACCTACATTCTTCAGACCAGCTTGCCTCTTTCCGGAATCTGGATAGATTTACAGACGATCACTGCTACTGGGTCCGTCACTAGCACAGTTCATAGCAGCGCGGATCGGAAGAGGTTCTATCGCGTGAAGATCGAGTGATTTACCTTCTAAGATGAAAAGATTCGTCCTGATATTTCTCGCTCTGAGTTTGCTTACTTCTGCCCAGCTCCTTCCGCTGGTGCCGAGCGGGAAGGATGAAACCACAGTGCCTTATCGTGCGGGCGCGTAAGCGACCCTTTCAGACTCCTTAACAAGTCGCTTGCTCCCATGGCGAATTCTCCCTAGAGTCCGGCGACGCACTCGCGTCTCTTTAAACCCGAATTTTTCCCGTGGACCTCGCTGAAATCCGAAAAATCGTCAAGCTCATGGATGACCATGGGCTCTCCAACTTCCAGTTTGAAAAGGAAGACTTTAAAATCAAGCTTCAGAAGGGCGCTAACCTTGAGGATCTGCAGAAGGCCCTTGGTTCTCTTCCAGCGGCTGCTCCAGCTCAGGTCGCGGCTCCCGCCGCCGCCGCCGCTCCGGCGGAAGCTGCCGCTCCCGTCGCTGAGGGTGAAGCCATCAATTCTCCGATGGTTGGAACCTTCTATCGCAAGTCGTCTCCTGAAGCAGATAACTTTGTTAATGTCGGAGATACCATTTCCGAAGGGCAGACTCTCTGTATCATCGAGGCCATGAAGGTCATGAATGAAATTAAAGCGGAAACTTCCGGCACGATCGTTTCGATCAGCGCAGAAGATTCTACCTCGGTGCAGTTCGGAGACGAACTCTTCCGTATTAAGTAACGAACTCTTGCTGCTCGATCTCTTTGGTAAGCAGCCATCCCATTTTTTCTCGCTATGTTTACGCGTGTTCTTGTTGCCAACCGGGGGGAAATTGCCCTCCGCATCATCCGCGCTTGTCGCGAACTCGGAGTCGAGTCTGTCGCTGTTTATTCAGAGGCTGACGTCGACTCCATGCACGTTCAGCTTGCAGATGAATCGGTCTGCATCGGAGCGGGCCCTAGTAGTGAGAGCTACCTCAAGCCAGACCGGATCATCGCCGCTGCTGAGATAATGGAGGCTGATGCCATCCACCCGGGTTACGGATTTCTTTCTGAAAATGCCCGCTTTGCGGAGATCTGTGAGAGCTGTAATATCAAGTTTATCGGGCCGTCTCCTGAAGTCATCCGCACGATGGGTGATAAGAATACGGCACGCTCGACAGCTGCTGCCAATGGTGTCCCAGCCACTCCTGGCTCCGATGGCATTCTCAAAGATGCAGCCGAAGGCCTGAAGGTTGCAGCTGAAGTCGGCTACCCTGTGATGATCAAGGCTACCGCTGGTGGAGGAGGTCGCGGAATGCGCCCAGCTCTGAATGAAGGCGAGTTCGTGGCGATGTATGAAGCTGCTTCGCAAGAGGCGATTGCCTGCTTCGGAAATGGCGACTGCTACATCGAGAAGTTCGTTCTCAACCCGCACCATATCGAGTTCCAAGTCCTCGGCGACAGCCACGGAAACTACATTCACCTCGGTGAGCGCGATTGCTCCATGCAGCGCCGGAACCAAAAAATCATCGAAGAGTGCCCAAGCCCACTCATCTCTGAAGAACTCCGTCAGCGCATGGGAGAAGCCTCTCAGCGTCTCGTCGAGGCGATCGATTATCAGAATGCTGGCACCATCGAGTATCTCGTCGATGAGAATGCGAAAGACTTCTACTTCATGGAAATGAACACCCGGATTCAGGTGGAGCATCCCGTGACCGAAGAAGTGATGGGTTGTGAACTCATTAAAGAGCAGATCCGTATCGCTGCCGGCGAGCCCATGTCTGATCACGTGCTTGCGGCGACCTCTCGTGGCCACTCCATCGAGTGCCGCATTAATGCGGAGGATCCCTACAACAACTTCTGCCCCAGCCCCGGCACCATTGACCTCTGGTATGCCCCGGGAGGTAAGGGCGTGCGCGTCGATACCCACGTCTACTCCGGCTACACCGTGCCTCCTTATTACGACTCGATGATCGCCAAGCTCATCGTCACCGCATCCTCCCGCGAGGTCGCCATTGCTCGCATGAAGCGTGCCCTTTCTGAATTCCGCATCACGGGAATTAAGACCACGATTCCCTTCCAGCAGGAAATCATCGACCACCCCGACTTCATCGCCGGGAAATACGATATCGCGTGGGTGGGTAACTTCCTTAAGGAAAAAAACCTCTAGATGACTCTTTCTCCGGAAGCTCGGCTCTACGGCATTCTCGATCTCGGCTACGTCGAGCAAAAGGATGCCCTTGCCGTGGCGGAGGCTCTCATTCTCGGAGGTGCGAGCCTTCTTCAGCTCCGCGCAAAAGGGCACGATCCTGCCGGTCTTCTCGATCTCGCAAAGGAACTTAATGTTCTCTGCTCGAAGCATCATGTCCCCTTCATCATCAATGACCACGTCCAGCTCGCAAAAGACTGCGGCGCACCCGGACTCCATCTCGGGCAAGATGACGGATCGCTTGATGAAGCTCGCGTCATTCTCGGTCAGCACGTTCTTGTCGGTCGTTCCACTCACTCCGTTGAGCAAGCGCAGGCAGCCCTTGCCGAAGGCGCAGACTACATCGGCTTTGGCCCCCTTTTTCCTACGCCTACCAAGAAAGGCCGCCTCGGCATCGGCTTAGAAAATATCGAGATTGTCGAGCGCACCGTCGGCTGCGCCATTCCGGTCTTCTGCATTGGCGGTATCAAACCAGCGAACCTCTCCGAGGTCAAAGAGGCTGGCGCACAGCGCGTCGTCATCGTCTCCCATCTTCTTAAAGCGGCTGATATTGCAGCCGAAACCCAATCCATCCTCACCATACTAAAATCATGAAAATTCTCGTCGGCGGCTCGGTCGCTATTGATAATGTAAAAACTCCCGCTGCAGATGAAAAGAACCTCCTTGGTGGCTCCGCGTCCTACGCCGCACTCTCTGCTGCGAAGCTCTCCACTCCCGTGAATCTCATCGGCGTCGTCGGTCATGATTTTCCACAAGGTCACCTCGACATGCTCGCCTCAAAAGGCGTCGACCTCTCCGGCCTTGAGCGCTCAGAAAAAGCCTCCTTCACCTGGACCGGCGAGTATCACGAAAACATGAATGATCGCACCACGCACGACGTCGCGATCAACGTCCTCGAAGACTGGACCGTCAACGTCCCTAAGGACCTCCAGGACGCCGAGTTCGTCCTCCTCGCGAACATGGCCCCGATCAACCAACTCCAGATGCTCGATCAGTGCACCGCTAAAGAGAAATTCGTCCTCGCCGACACCATGGACCTCTGGATCACCATCGCAAATGACGAGCTCCATGACGTTCTCAAGCGCATCGACCTCCTCGTCATCAACGAAGGCGAAGCCCGCCAGTTCGCAGAGACCAATAACCTCGTCCTCGCAGGCGAGAAGCTTCGCGAAAAGGGACCTGAGTTCGTCGTCATCAAGCTCGGTGAGTTCGGCGCACTCCTCTTCGGCCCTGGTGAAAAAGATTTCTTCCGCTGCGGCGCTTGGCCCCTCCGTGACCTCGCTGATCCTACCGGAGCAGGCGACACCTTCCTCGGCGGCATGACCGGCTACCTCGCTAGAGAAGGCGCCGTGAAGCCGACCTTCGCTCAGCTTCGTCAGGCCGTGGTCCAAGGCTCCATGCTCGCCTCCTTCACCTGTGAAGCTTTCTCTACCCGTGCTCTCGAGGACATCGACTCCGATATTCTCAACAAGCGTCTCGCAACATTTCGCGAGATTTCCGCTTGGTAGTTAGATCAGAGAATAGGTCCTATCAGCCCGATAGGACCTATTTCGCCTCTCGCTTTACAAGTTGCGCCATTCCGCCAAGGTCTCGGCGTGCCTGCACTTGATCCATCGCGAATCGAAGACCCCTCGTCGAACTCCCAAGTTCTTGACGCCTTCCTGGAGTTCCTGATCGAGAGTAATATTGAGCCCTACGATCACCAAGAAGAGGCCATCCTAGAACTCTTCGAAGGGAAGAACGTCATCCTCAACACCCCCACCGGATCCGGGAAATCCCTCGTCGCGCTCGCCCTCCACTTCCGCGCGATCTGCCAAAAGCGGCGCTCATTTTACACCGTCCCCATCAAGGCCCTCGCGAACGAGAAATTCCTCTCACTCTGCGAAACCTTCGGCCCGGATAACGTCGGAATGATCACCGGAGATGCCACCGTGAATGCCGGCGCGCCTGTCATCTGCTGCACCGCAGAAATCCTCGCAAACCTCGCCCTCCGAGAAGGCTCCCAAGCCCAAGTGGATGACGTCATCATGGACGAGTTCCACTACTACTCCGATCTTGAGCGGGGAGTCGCCTGGCAAATTCCGCTTCTCACCCTCCCGCAAGCGCGCTTCCTTCTCATGTCCGCCACCCTCGGCGACACTTCCTTTTTTGAAAAAGAGATCACCGCCCTCACCGGAGCCGAAACCGTCCTCGTGAAATCCGAGAAGCGCCCCGTCCCACTCGAATTCGACTACAGCACCACCGCGCTAGAGGAAAAGGTCGAGGAACTCGTCGAGGCCGGACGCGCTCCCGTCTACCTCGTCCACTTTACCCAGCTTTCCTGCGCCCGCACCGCGCAGAATCTCATGAGCCGAAACTTCTGCACCAAGGAAGAAAAGGCCGGCATCGCCGAAGTCCTCGAAGGCGCAGATTTCCAAAGCCCCTACGGCAAGGAAGTCAAAAAACTCCTCCGCCACGGACTCGGCATCCACCACGCCGGACTTCTCCCAAAATACCGCGTCTTGGTCGAAAAGTTGGCCCAGCGCGGCCTCATGAAAGTCATCTGCGGCACCGACACCCTCGGCGTCGGGGTGAATGTCCCCATCCGCACCGTCCTCTTCACCCAGCTCTATAAATTCGGCGGACAAAGTACGAAGATTCTCGCAGTTCGCGACTTTCGCCAGATCGGAGGACGCGCTGGCAGAAGGGGGTTCGATGACGTCGGCTACGTCGTCGCCCAAGCGCCCGAATACGTCATCGATAACCTCAAGGCGGACCAAAAAGCCGCCGCAAAGGGGAAAAAGAGCAAGGCGATGAAGAAGAAGCCGCCCGAAAAAGGCTTCGTAAACTGGGATGAGAAAACCTTTCTCAAGCTCCAAGAAGCCGCTCCCGAAAAGCTCATCTCCGCCTTCAATATCCGTCACGGCACCCTCCTCAATGTCCTCTCGCGAGAGGATGAAGACGGCTGCGCTGAACTCCGGCGCATCATCAATGAGTGTCACGAGAGCCCGCCCCGGAAGAAGGAACTCCGCAAAAAGGCCTTCGCCCTTTTCCGCGGTCTCGTAGAAGGAAAAGTCCTCACCATCATCCCGAAGGAAGAGCGCAGCGGCCCCGCCAAGGTGAAACTCAACGTCGACCTACAAGACGACTTCACCATGAACCAAGCCCTCGGCCTCTATCTCATCGAGACCATCCCCCAGCTTGACCGTGAAGCTCCTGACTTTGTCCTCAATCTCCTCTCACTCATCGAGGCCATCTTAGAAGACCCCACCGCCGTCATTCGTAAGCAGCTCGATAAGATCAAGGGAGAACTCGTCGCCCAGATGAAGGCAGATGGCGTGGAATATGACGACCGCATGGAAGCGCTCGATGAAGTCGAGCACCCCAAACCCGGCAAGGACTTCATCTACGACACCTACAACGCCTTCGTCCTCCTTAACCCCTGGGCCAAGGAAGCCGGCGTGCGCCCCAAGTCCATCGTCCGCGAGATGTTCGAGGGTTGGCTGAGCTTTGAGGACTACGTGAAAATCTACGGCCTCGAAAGAAGCGAAGCCGTCCTCCTGCGTCACCTTTCCGAGGTTTATAAAGTCCTCGTCCAAACCGTCCCGCCCGCGCTCAAGACGGAAGAAGTCGAAGAAGCAGAATCCTTCCTCGAAGGAATGCTCCGGAATGTCGACTCCAGCCTCATCGACGAGTGGGAGAAACTCCGCAACCCCGATGCTGAGCTGACAGAAAAAGAAGAGGCCCCCCAAAAAGCAGTCCCCTTCACCCGCAAAAAGCGCGAGTTCGAGCGCGCCCTACGCCGCACCGTCTTCGACTTCATCAAAATGCTCTCACGCGAGGACTACGAAAGCGCCCTAGCACTTGTCAGCAGCGATTGGACCGCACCCAAGCTCCGCGAGACCTTCACCGACTACTACCAAGATCACGGCTTCATCCGTCTCGACCCCGAAGCGCGCAGCACGAAATATTTCCGCCTAGAAACAGGAAAAATCGAGCAAACCCTCGTCGATGACCAAGACCTCAACGACTGGCAAGTCGTCTTCAACATCGATCTCGCCGCCTCAGACCAAGAAGAGCGCGTCGTCCTAGAACTCATCGCGGTCGAGCCCCTCCTCCCGTAGGATAAGCGTCCCGCTTGTCCTCCCCGCCACCCTTTGCGGGATGAACAACTTCGCTGAGATCGAAGACTTCTGCCAAAATTAAACCGATTGGCTCCATAAATGGATCACCCTGCCTCATTGCGTTCCCACCGCGCAAACCTTTGCCAATATATGTCACCTCATCAAATCTGCCCATTTTAACCAATGTCTTCGCGAGCATCTCGGCACCATCTCTGGGCCGCTGCGGGAGCAAATTATCGCCTTGGATGGCAAGAGCTTGCGCGGAAGTAGCACGCTCAAACAAGGGCCGGTTCACATCGTCAGCGCTTGGTCGGTCCAGCAGCGCCTCACCCTTTGCCAAGACCACATAGAGACGGAGAAAAATGAGATCTTAGCGATGAGTCGCATCATCGATCAGCTCGACCTTAAAGGCCACACCGTCACGATTGACGCGATGGGAATCCAGTGAGCTTTTGCCAATAAGATTACAGCCAAAAATGGTCACTACCTCTTTGCTTTTAAGGGCAACCAAGGACGTCTGCATAAGGAAGAAATCGATCACCTCCACTTTGCCCTGCGACACCTTAAGCTCGCAACCGCAAAAGGATGGAGCATTCATCAAGACTCTAAAAAAGGTCATGGGCGCAAGACCCAGTGCAGTATTGTCGCGACCGATAAACTGGATTGGATGAACCCTGAAATGCGCGCTCATTGAGGGATTAAAAATAACTGTCACTGGAGCTTAGATACCTGCTTTGGCGAGGACGTGAATCAAACCTCCGCAGGCAACGCCGCCAAGAACCTCGGCGCGGTTCGGCGAATTGTTCTTAATATGCTCAACAGCGATACCGGAACGGTGAAGACACTCCCAAGCCCTCATGAACCACGCATACCGCGAACGGCTTCTTTCCCTAGTTTGATCGCCCTGCTGTAATAAAGGCACTTTCTAGCGTGTATTTGTGAGGAAAAATTACAGACTACTGATTCCTGATGAGTGTAACTGCAGATCAACAAAAGCCGACCCGCCCGGGCAACTATTTCATTTCGAATTATCCTCCGTTTTCATTTTGGTCCGAAGATAAGAACACCCAAGTCGAAGAGGCCTACCAGAAAGCTTCTTCGACTGATGTTCCTTTGGGGCTGTATCATCATATTCCGTTTTGTCGGAAGAGGTGCCACTTTTGTTATTTTCGAGTTTATACAGATAAGAGTGCGGACGACATCAAAGGTTATTTAGAATCGACGATTAGGGAACTTGAGATGATGGCTAAAACCCCTTTGATTGAGGGCCGAAAGCCAGAGTTTGTTTACTTTGGGGGCGGAACTCCTTCGTATTTATCAGCAAAACAGCTGGAATCGCTAACGGATCAGATGAAGGCTATCCTGCCTTGGGATGAGGCCAAGGAGGTCGCTTTTGAATGCGAACCTGGAACGCTCAATGCAGGAAAGTTGGCTGCAATTAAAGATATCGGGGTAACGAGGCTCAGCTTGGGGATTGAAAACTTCGACGACCATATTCTAGAAATAAATGGGCGTGCTCACCGCTCCAAAGAAGTTGGCCGCGCTTATGAGAGGGCGATGGCTGAAAATTTTGACCAGATCAATATCGACTTGATCTCAGGGATGATTGAAGAGACTGAGGAAAATTGGCAACGTAATATTGAGAAGACGATCGAGCTTTCCCCTGACAGTGTGACTATCTACCAGATGGAAATTCCTTACAATACGACGATTTACCGGGAGATGAAAGATGCTGGAAAATTGATTGCTCCGGTAGCTGATTGGGAGACAAAACGTCGGTGGGTGAAGGAGGCTTTCGCTGAACTCGAGAGTGCGGGTTACACGATAAGCTCTGGATATACGGCTGTAAAAAATCCTGACAAGACGAAGTTCATTTATCGGGACTCTCTGTGGGGAGGGGCTGATTTACTGGGTCTCGGCGTCGCATCCTTTTCTCATGCAGCGGGCCTGCATTATCAAAATTTCACAGAGATTGATGATTATACGAAGGCGATCGATGCCGGCCAGATGCCGACCAAGCGGAGCTTTCGGACAAATGCCGAACAGCGGATGATCCGTGAGTTCATTTTACAAATGAAGTTGGGTAAGGTTGAGGGGAAATATTTCGAAGAAAAATTCCAAGTGGACGTTCTGTCGAGGTGGCGCCGAGAGCTTGAGCAGTTGGCAAAAGAGGGACTTCTTAATGTAGAAGATGGTAAAGTCATTCTCGATCGTGATGGGCTTCTATGCGTGGATAATATTCTCCACGATTTTTTCCTACCTGAGCATCGCACAGATAAGCTTGTTTAGATGATCCAGTTTTCAGAGCAGATCGGTGATCTCATAAAAGATTCACGGCTTCACGATGTTGATTTCACTTGGATTGATGCAAGTGAGATTGCGAGTCCTTATCGTGAGCTGCTTTTTCACTCGAGGGATATGACCTCGACCTTGGCGGAGTTTCACGGGGTTGAGGTCACTCTGAGTGTCCTACAGGAAGCTCATCGTGATGATTTTTATGTCCGCGAGGTTCTTCTTACAGTCGGAGAGAAGCCGGTAGAGTATGGTCTTATAGAGGTGAGCCTGGAGAACTTCGATGAACCTTTGAGAAAGGTGATTCTCAGTGGAGAGAAACCTCTGGGAGGGATTCTGAATGAGAGTGGAATGTGCTATCAAAGTAGCCCATCAGGTTATTTTAGACTTAAAGGCGATGTTTTTAATCCTGAGTTTTTTCCATCAGGAGATGGCGAGTTCTTATTTGGGCGCTACAATACCCTGTCCGACGCGAAGAAGAGAGTGTTGGCACGCATTTTAGAAATTTTACCTCACGAAAATTCATGATCTCGAATATTTCCTACGACTACGATGTTATTATTATTGGAGCGGGACCCGCTGGTTCTACGGCAGCCACGATCCTTGCGGAGGAGAAGGGTAAAAGGGTGATTGTTTTAGAAAAGGAGCATTTCCCTCGTTACCATGTGGGTGAATCCCTGATCCCACATTGCTATGATACCATCGAACGATTGGGTATGGTAGATCGTCTAAATGGGATGGGTTTTCAGAGCAAACAGAGCGTTCAATTTGTGAATCCTGATGGTGAGGTATCTGCTCCATTTTACTTTGAGAAGCACAGTAACCACCCCCGTTCAAAGACTTGGCAAGTCGATAGAGAGACTTTTGACACCATGATGATGGAGCGAGCCAGAGAGGCTGGAGCCGAAGTAAGAGAAGGAGTCAAGGTGATCGGTTTTATTGAGGAAGAGGGTTTTGTTGTTGGTGTAAAGGCTGAGAGCGATGACGGGAATCGATTTCAACTTCGGGCACCAATGACGATGGATGCTTCTGGTCGAGAAGCGCTTTTTCAGCGGAAGAAGAAGTGGCGAAAACGTGATCCTAAACTCAATAAAATTGCGATTTGGACAAACTACAAAGGGGCAAAAAGGGATCCCGGTATTGATGAAGGGGCGACAACGGTTGCTTATGTGGAGGGGAAAGGTTGGTTTTGGAATATTCCTCTCAAGGACGATATCGTGAGCACTGGGATTGTTGCTGAAAGAGATTATCTCTACAGGGGAACACGAGATCTCAAGGAGATTTATGATCGCGAGATTAAGGGGAATAAGTGGGTTGAGGATCACCTCTCTGAGGGAGAACAAATTGGGCAATACTGGGTGGCTGGTGAATATTCATATCGGGCTGAACACTGTGCGGCAGATGGGCTTATTCTGGTCGGTGATGCTTTCGCTTTCTTGGATCCCGTTTTTTCATCGGGAGTCTATCTGGCTTTGACTAGCGGTTCGATGGGTGCAGATGCGGTAGCCCGTGCGCTTGATCAGAAAGATACTGGGGCAGATCAATTTTTAGAATACGGAGAACGACTGTGCAGTGGAATCGAGTGGATGCGTAAGTTGGTTTATGCCTTCTACGATAAAGATTTCAGATTTAAGGATGTGGTGATGAAATACGAAGATGTTCATCATGCTTTGACGGATTGTCTTATTGGAGATTTGATGGATCGGGATTATAGCGAGCTTTTTGAAAAGGTGGGAGAGTTTGCGGAGTTACCCGACGACCTCCTTCATGGACGGTCTGTCGCTAGTAATGTGGCGTCATAGGCTTAGTCTGACACATTAATGGATATGAATCGGAACTGTCAGCGGTCTAAAGCGTGAAAATTACGATCCTTACCGCAGGAACAGGAAGCTATTACTGTGGCGCTTGTATGCGAGACAATGCTCTTGTGAAAGGGTTGTGCGCACGCGGTCACGAAGCTCATCTTGTGCCGATGTATCTCCCGCTAAAGCTTGATGAGAAAAAAGCAGAGAGCGATGAGTCAACTCCGGTTTTCTTTGGTGGAATTAATGTTTACCTGCAGCAAAAGTATCGCCTTTTCCGTGGGCTTCCCGCATGGATAGGCCGTCTATTTAATGGAAAGGGTCTTCTTCGGGCAGTGGCAAAGAGAAGCCACCTCACTGATGCGCATGAGCAGGGCGAGATGACGCATATCATGCTCAAGCTTAAGGAAAGTCATCTCGGAAAAGAAATTGAAAAACTCGAGACCTGGCTGACGCGAGATGGAAAGCCCGACGTTATCCTTCTCTCGAATGCCCTTCTAGGTGGCATGATATTGGAGCTTAAGGAAAAGCTCGGAGTGCCAGTGGTTTGCGCTTTTCAAGGTGAGGATGTTTTTCTCGATGGTCTTCCAGAGCCATGGAAAACCAAATGTTGGGAGGAAATGGCAACCTGCGTGAAAAAGGCGGACCTTCTCGTCACTTCGAGTCGTTTTTATGCAGAGATGATGGAAGCTCAACTCGGAGTTGATGAGATCGAGGTCATTCCAAATGGTATTGATCTCGTTGGTTACGAAGAGGATTCTGTTAATGACACCATCGGATACTTTGCGCGGATGAATGAAGACAAGGGACTCGGTCTTCTCGTTGATGCCTTTATTGAGCTTCGGCGTGATCCTGAGATTCGCATATGCTTGGCCATCGGAGGCACCGTCAGTGGAGCTGATGGAGAATATATTTTAAAGCTCAAGTCACGGCTCGCTGACGCAGACCTCTCTGAAGATGTGAGCTGGCATGAGAATGTGAGCCGTAATGAAAAAGTGACATTCCTTAAGCGACTGAAACTTTTTTCGGTCCCCGCCATTTACCCCGAAGGCTTTGGCCTCTACCTCATTGAGGCGATGGCATGCGGAGTTCCGGTCGTCATGCCGAGAGCATCTTCATTCCCAGAAATCATCGAGCCTTACGAATGCGGTCTCCTTTTTGAGCCGAAGAATCCTCAGGCTCTCGCTAGAGCTTGGGTTGAGCTGCTTGCTGATGAGCCTCGTCGCGCGGCTATGGGAAAAAAGGGTCGGCGCGCAGTAGAGGATCGCTATCATGTAGGTGTCATGAGTAAGTCCTACGAAGAGCTTTTTAGAAAGGTGGTTTCTCAATGAGTTCTCCTTTCGAATGGTCCCGCCTGATTGAATTCTACGAGACAGATCTCGCGGGAATCACGCACTTTTCAAACTTCTATCGCTGGATGGAATCTGCTGAGCACGCTTTTTTGAGAGAGTGCGGTATTGCGCTTCATTCAGGAGAGACTGGATGGCCGCGGGTTAATGCCTCGGCTGATTTTAAAAAGCCGATTCGATTTGGCGATACCGTCCGTGTTTCGGTAGTCATCTCTGAGATCCGCACTCGCTCGATATGCTATCGCTTTGAGTTCCGCGTGAATGAAGACGAGACAATTTGTGCTACCGGTGAAATGACATCTGTTTGTGTCAATCTCAGCACAATGAAAGCGGTTGAAATTCCTGCGGAGATTCGCGCCAAGCTTACCTAAGCGCTCCGGCGGAGGAGTTCTGCGGGGACTCCGAAGATGAGACCTGCACCGAATCCCAACAGATGTGCCGCGATATAGATAATTCCCGATCCATCGCCAATGCCCCACATTGAAAAGAGCATGAGGCCGATCGCTAGTGGAGCGACGACACGCAGCCCGTTGCGGACGGTCCGGACCAGCCATGCTTGATAAAGAGCAAGGGCGCCTCCCACAG
>JALZWA010000183.1 GCA_023299815.1 Akkermansiaceae bacterium | reverse complement strand
AGTTATGAACGGGATAGAAAGAGCTTTCGCCAAAATCAGCTTTTCAAATGGAGTTATCCGGAACCCCCAGATAACAAGGTAGAAACCGGACCCCCCGAATAATAAAACTGTTCTCTCAAAAAATATGACCAAAGACGAATTATCGGAAGTCCTCTCCGATCTCGATGAAAATGTTACAATTATCGTTTGTGATAAAGATTCGCAAATTCCCGTGGCATTTAAATCTACTGGGGAGCGAGTAACCAAATCCGGTAAGGTTTATTACTTCTTAAGAAACCCCTTGGGGCTTATCGTCACCGTTTGGATTGCTTTACTCGCTCTGGCCCCAGAATGGACACCAACATTTCCTGTAGTTTTAGACGCAGTGACTGATGAAATTTCCGAGGTTTTGGCGTTGATGGAGTGGGGTGATCCGGTGAAAAGCAATGTGGATGGTTTTCTTAGAATTGACGGCATGTTGCCCAGTGGAGAGCTTGATGTTCTTTCATCGTATAATGTTCCGCTATCTTCATTTGAACCAGATTTCCTATCGAACTACGAGGGTTAAAATCATCGCGACAAACATGCCGTAAAATAGATAATTGGGGACACACTTCACATCACTCTTTAACCAACGAAAGGGAGAACAAGTCGTCGTTCCCAACGAATGCTCTTTGTTTGGTTCAG
This sequence comes from Akkermansiaceae bacterium, assembly GCA_023299815.1. GTDB lineage: Bacteria > Verrucomicrobiota > Verrucomicrobiia > Verrucomicrobiales > Akkermansiaceae > SW10. Next base: position 9,285 of record JALZWA010000183.1, on the reverse strand, counting down.
TTTTAGTATTTTTGTTTTTCATAATTTAAATTTGTAATTTTGTTGTTTGTAAATTCACGCATTAGTGGGAAGACTTTGACGTCCGGCTAAAAATGAAGACGCTTTACCTATATATCACATTACTTACCTTATCTGTTTCATCATGTTCTGATAAAACCAAATCAGAGTATTCTGATTATGCAGAAGCAGAAGATAGTGAATTATTTGACCGAGGATGGTTACCTTTAATTATTCCAAAATCCAGTGAACAAATAAGAGTAAATAATGATCTAGATTCGAACACCTCAACAGGTAGTTTTGTCTATGGTAATTATGACCTTAAAGAATTTATAGGTCACCTCAAGAGAGCACCAAAACTAGATATTGATAGTCACGAAGCACACACATACAAAAATTGGATATTTCATCTTCACGTAGCCAAGTTACGATGCAAATATAGCTTAGCAAAATGAAGCGCAATAAAAATGCCGAGGCGCGGCTGGACAACCCGCTACCTCGCCCCGAGTCGGATTCGCAGGGCGATCAAAAACCTCAACCAGAATCGGAGGGGCGCTCCCGGTAGCGGGTGCCAGCGCTTCGACGTTGCTAAGAATGTTTCCTTCGAGAGACGCCATTATTGAACACTCAGGCGGGGGCGTGGCGATCTCCACTTTTGCCAAGCGTCCCTGGATAGAGATCATCGCGTTTGTGTCGTGGGTGATCCCTTGGGTCGGATTCGGATTATTTGGGCTACTCGGCATATTTGGCCAGATTTCACCTGAGACGATGAGTCCCAGCATCAGGGTGTTTCTGTCGATCTGGCTTTTACTTTGGTTCATCGGAGGAGCGTTTTTCGTCAGAACAGGCTTTCTCCGCGCTTTCTCTCGTCTCGAAGTTCTTGCGGACTCGACCGGTATTTCTCTCCATCGGAAGTTTCCATTGGGATCGACATCTCAGTGCTACCCTTGGGACAGAATTGAATACGTCTCGGAATACCTACAAGGCGGTCGATCATATGGTGGCGTGGTGATGCGTACTGATAAGCGACTGATTACCATTGATGAGAGGTTGCCGAACCGGGTTGCAGCTTTGATGGCTGATGCGTTAGGTGCCGCCTTTCCCAGCAAAAAAAGAAAGAAAACAAGCGGAAGCTAGCGACCACATCCCGCGCTGAAAGTTTAGTTTGGATCAGGAGATTTGATCGGCTACCTTCAGGCCAACCGAAACTGGTAGATCACTCGCGGTGAGGGTCGTCAGTTCTCAAACGTTCTGCAAAAAAGATACAATGCGTATACCAGCCTTTGCGTTGCTCGTGCCAATACTCCTTTCTCTTGGGGCATGTGAACGCGCACCGACAACAGCTCAGTTGGTTGGCAATTACTCTGGGACACTCGCGGGTGTGTCCGATTCCCTCTCAATTACAGATGACGGTAGGTTTACTCAGATTCTTACGATGCCATCAGGAGAGACCATCACTGGCAGCGGAACGTGGAAACTCACACACAAAGCCGTTGATCTGACTGGCTATCAATATTTCTACGATCAAATCGAGGAGAAGCGAGTTACCCCATACTCAACGACGATTCGATTTGTTTGGGGCGCTGACATGCTTATTCGTGACTGGGACACCGGATATTACACTCTACGACACCAATGAATCCGCGATGCAGAACACGACGCTGGACGCCAACGCATGACCCGCTGTAGAACAATCTCATGAAGCCAGTTCAACCATCATCATTGCAATCGACGCTCGCCGCCGGGTCATGCGCGGGTCAGCTTTAACGTTCTGCAATAATAAGAATGAAGAACACTGAGCACAGATCGAGAATATTCAATAGTCTCTTGGTGGTATTGCTGCTTTGCTTGGTCTACATTACTTCATATTCGCTCGTGATTCAGCGGCGCATAGGCGGATATCTTACCGCATATATTCCTGAATCTCTTGTTGCGGTGGTGCGGTGGGATAAGCACAATGAGAAGCATTGGATGCTCAAGGTATATCGTCCTGTTATTACTCTGAATCAGATGCTGAGACCGAGTGACTGGGTGATTAAAGAATCTGATTGGGAGTATTCCTTTTACTAGATCTGCTTATTCAAGAAGCAGAACAAGATGCTGCGATGGAAGATCAGCACGATGAGGGTTAATTCTCGAGGCGAAGGTTTCCTAGCGCAGGAGGAGGGCGTTCGATTTTACCAGTCGCTGTCTGTTCCGCTGCGCTCTTCGTTGAGGTCGTCATCCCAGATGTTGAACTCGATGTGGGAGAAGGCGCTGAGGTCGAACTCGGCATCGCCGAAGACTTGGGAGTAGCCGGTGATTTTTTTCTCGGTGAGGGTGTTGAGGCGGAGGGTGACGTAGCCGCCCTTGCTAAACCAGGCGCGGACGTCTTCTGTCCAGCGGCGGGGTTCTTCGAGGAGGACTTCAGGCTCTTGTTCTTTTTTGTCATCTTCGCCTTCTTCTGTCTCGTCTTCGTCCTCGCCCTTGGGTTGGGCTTTGGGGTGGAGCTGGAAGGAGCGGAGTCTGCTGACGGGGATGGTGACGTTTCCGAGGCTGGTTTGGATGGAGGTGAGGCCGTCTTCGACCTTGGTGATTTTTCCGAAGAGGGCGTCGCCATTTGCGAGGTCGATGCGCTGGCCTTCCATGCCCTCGAAGATGCTTTCTTCGGGTTCGGCTGATTCTTCGTGAGTGGGGACGCGGCCATCCCAGAGGCTGACGGAGATGTCTGAGATTTTGATGGGGTTGTTGCTCTGGGTGCCGAAGATGATCCATTCGCCCATTTTCTGGGTGTCGTCTGTGCCTTCCCATTCTTTGATGAGTTTGCCATCGATGGCGAAGGCATTTTTTCCCTCGGGTCGGCGGTCGAGGTAGATTTCAAAGATGGCGCTTTCTTGGTTTCTGAGTTGCTGGGTGGATTCTCCGAGGATTTCATTCCGCTGGCGGTCGCCGCCATTTCGGTTGAGGTTGAGGTAGCTTTGCTGGACTTGGAGGGTGTAGCCGATGGAGGGGTAGTTCTGGGTGCCGCTGTTTGCGAGGAAGGAGACGCGGAAGTAGGGGTAGTTCCGCCACTGGACTCGGAAGGAGAGTTTGCTGCGCTCGCCGATTTCTATTTTCCGGGCGATGGAGGTGCGGGAGCGGGAGATGAGGGATCCTTTTTTGAGGGTCCAGCTGTCTGCGGGTTTGCCGCTTGGGGTGACCCAGTGATCGAGGCTGTTGGGGCCGTTGTAGAGGCTGGGGGCGTTTGCGTAGATGTCGAGTCCACGGATCATGGAGCGCTTGAGCTTGAGTTGGCCGGCATACCAGGTTTTGAGGGTGACGGTGTCAGCGTCTACGCCGATGAGGCGGCCCCGGATGGTGTCTTGCATGGGGTGCTCGAAGTGGGGGGCGATGGTGGCGAGGGCGTGGTGGTCGGCCTCGGGGATTTCGGCTTTGAGGTTGAGCTTAAGCTCGAGGAGTGAGTCGGTCTTGAGCTGGGTCTCGCCTTTGAGAAAGGGGGAGGTGAGGGTGAGGGTTTCGCTCTTTGTGTCGATCTCGCTGACGGTGCCGGAGATGGTGGTCTGGTCTGAGTAGACGAGACGGGAGAGGGTTTCCTCTGCGGGGAGGGCAGAGATGAGGGAGAGGAGGGCGGTGAGAGAGAGAAGGGATCTCATGGTGATGGTTAGTTCGCTTGGATTTTCACTTTAAGCTTTTTGGTAGCTTTGCTGGGCTTGGTTGCTTCGGTGGTTTCTTCCGGTTCGGGGGGGGCTTTCTTTTGTAAGGAGACTTCACTGACGATGCGGCGATCGAGGGTGAGTTTGCCGAGCCAGGGATGGGTGCCGGTGAGTTGATCTTTGCCAAGCTGGATTTCGGAGAGGTTGAGCTGGCCGCCGGTGACGAGGCTGAGGCGGAAGGTGCCGGTGGAGTTCTCTGGGAGGTCGCCTTGACGGAAGTAGAGGATGGAGGAGCGGGGCTCGGGGATGTGGATGATTTGGCTGAGGAGGGGGCTTTTGACGGAGAAGGTGGCTTGGTCGTTCTCGTCGATTCGATTTAAGATTTGGCCTGAGTAGCGGTCGCCATCGTCTGTGGTGAGGGTGTCATTTTCTTCATCTTGGCGGGGTTCGAAGCGGAGGCGCTGGGTGACGGCATCCCACTGGCGGAGTTTGATGGCGCTGATGGAGACTTGGCGGCGGACGGAGGAGAGGCTTTCAAAGATGACTTTAGAGCCGGAGGGGGCGGGCTGGGGATCGAGGAAGCTGCCTTGGAGCTGGTCATCGATGTAGAAGTGGATCATGCGGCTGGCGCGGTTGATGCGGAGTTCGATAGTGCCTTGATTGTTGTGAAAGTCGCTGGTGCGCTTGGAGGAGCTGCCGAGGGTGAGGAGCTGCTGGGGCTGGTCTTCTTTTTCTGAGGGGAGGACGCGGAAGAGGTCGACTCCTCTGGAGGTGAAGTTGAGGTAGTAGCCATCGGTATTCTCGGGGCCGGTGTCTACGCTGGTGCAGAAGTGGACGCGGGCATTAGGGGAGCTTTCCCACTTGAGCTGGAAGCGGAGGATGAAGCTCTCGGGGAGTGAGAGGTCGCGGACGATGCTGCTGCGTGAGTTTGAGGTGAGGGCACCTTCGCGAAATTCCCAGTTCTCGCTTTGGTTCCACTCGTCGGCTTGAGTGGGGCCTTGGTAGAGAAGTTTCTGGGGGGCGATGCCGTAGAAGAGGGATTTGATCTGGCTGCGGGGGATGGTGAGGTTTCCGGCGAACCAGGTTTTGAACTGGAGGGCGGTGGGATCTAGGCCGGTGACTTTCCCGGGGATGATATCGCCATTTCTGAGGTTGAGCTGATGGGAGTGGGAGGGGAGGTCCTCGGGGGGGGCTTCCCGGAAGCTGAGTTTGGAGAGTTGGTCGCTCTTGATTTCAAGGGGCTCGGTGCTGTGGGGGCTGCGGAGCTTGATGAGTCCTTCGGAGAGTTCTTCGACGGTGCCGATGAACTGGTCGCCATTCTTGAGGGAGACTTGGTCCTGGGCAGGGAGTGGGGTGATCCCCAGAAGGGAGGGGAGTAGGAGAGGCAGGAGAAAGGGGCGCATTTTTTAGAAGTCGGTGACCCAGTCGCTGAGGGCTTCTGGGTGTTCAGCAAACTGGAGGAGGGTGGCGTTCTTTAAGTCGATCTTGAGGTCGCCAAGGATGGGGGATTTTGCGGTGATGGATTTTTTATCCGCGGAGGTGGGTTGGATGGTGAGGCGGCCGACGGGATGGAAGACGAGGATCCCGCTGCGCTCGGGCCAGACGGCGTCTTCATCAGTGGCGATGCCGGAGCGGTGAAGCTGGATCTGGGAGAGTTCGGTGAGGGGGATGGACATCTCGGCGTAGGGGCTCTTGAGGGTGATTTTGCCATCGGCAATGGCGGTGACTTTTCCAGAGAAGCGGTCGGTGCCATTGATGAGGAGGGCGATGTCACGCTCATCATGCTCGAGTGAGCTGGCGGTGTCTGGGGTGCCGCTCCAGGAGCTGACGATGATGTCTGAGATTTTCAAGCGGCTGTTTCCAGAGGCGGCGAATCCGATGGCGCTGCCTTTTCCGGCGTAGCCATCAATCTCGCTCCACTGGGTGCCATACTGGCCATTGATGTAGAGGTAGATGGCTTTTTTGTTACGGTCAAAGCGGAGGTCGAATTCTGCTTCGTCGCTTTCTGAGAAGTTTGCGGTGGTGATGCGTGAGCTGCGGCGAGACTGCTGGATGGCTTTTCCGTCTGCATCGTAGGTGCAGTAGTGGAGGGTGACGTAGCTGGAGTTAAAGCTTAGGATGTAGCTGGAGCCGTAGGTCTGGAGGAAGGAGCCGCTGGAGTTTGCGGGGAGCCAGCCGAGGGATTGGAGGGCGTCGCCTTTTGGGAGGTCGAGGAGGGATTCGTATTCGAGGGGTTTATATTTTGGAGGTTTTTTTTCTTCAGGCTGTTCTTCGGCGATTTCTTCTCCTTCTGGGGCGTCTTTTTCAGTGGGTTCTTTTTTTTCTTCTGCTTCTTTTTCTTCTGCGGGAGGTTCTTCGGGCTCAATGATCTCGCGAGGGAGCGGGCGGGTGAAGTCGGCATGGAAGGCGAGGTTTGCGGAGAGGCGGTTGCGCCAGGCGAGCTTGAAGCGGAGGCGGCCGACGTCTGGGAGCTTGGCATCAATGGCGATGGGGCGGGTGTTGGTGGAGTAGAGGGAGGCTCCGGAGTAGATCCAGGAGGCGGGCTTTTCGGGCTCTTCTTCGGCGGGTTCGTTTTCCGGTGCTTCTGCATCTGCTTCGATGTCGGGGGCGTTCGCTTCTTTTTGCTCAATGATGAGCCAGTGGTCGCTGGTGAAGGGGCCGGCGTAGAGGAGCTGGCCATCGAAGGGGTTTGGGGTGAAGCTTTTGATTTGCTCGCGTGGGATGGTGAGGCGTCCGGCGATGGAGCTTTCTAGGATGAGGGATTTGTCATCGAGGGAGATGATTTCCCCGGGGATGACATCGCCATTTGCGAGAGAGACGAAGGGGGAGACGGCTTCGGTGGCGGAGCTCTTGGCGCCCTTGAAGATGATCTGGCGGAGGTTCTTGAAGTCGAAGCTGATGTTCCGCTGGAGGTCGGGGCGGGACCAGAGGACGCCTTTTTTAATGCCGGCGAATTCTCCGTGCATGAGGTCGCCATTTAAAAAGCGAAGGATGTCAGTGCCGGAGGGGTCTGACTGGGGGAGGTTGAGTGCGGCTAGCTTGCCATTCCCGGGAGGTAATTCATCGAACTGGATGTTGATGTTATTGTTAATTCGTATGACCTTCTGGGCGAAGGTGGGGAGCGCGAGTGCGGTGAAGGCGCAGATGAGGGTGAAGGTGCGCGAAATCATTTTTCGTAGATGGGAAGGAAGCGGTAGTTGAGGGCGAGTGAGAGGAGGGCGCCGGAGGTGGAGAAGGCTTGTCCTTTGCCCCCTGGGAATGAGCCATCTCGGGCTTGGAGGACGCCCATGTAGGCGATGTTCTTGGTGTTCCACTCTTCCCAGACTTTTTCATCTGAGTGGAAGAGGGCTTGGGACATGTAGTATTCGAAATAGTAGGGGTAGTATTTGTCGCGGTAGTTGAGCCGCTTGCTGAGATTTTTGGTGCTGGCTTTAAAGCCGCGAGTGTCATGCTCCTTGGCGAGGGCTTGGCAGAGGAGGCCAATGGCGGTGAGGGTGGGCTTGTCTCCCATGCTGTTTGTGTAGCCGTAGCCGCCATCTGCTCCGCGACACTGTGACATGTATTTGAGGGCTTTGGTGAGGGCGGCGTCGGGAACGGGGATGCCGGCATTACGGGCGGCATAGAGGGCGACGATCTGGCAGCCGGCGACGGTGGAGTCTGCGTCATTACTCTCAGGGGTGTAGCGCCAAGCGTTCTTTGAGTTTCGTTTTTGAGCAGAGAGGATGAGGTCGACAGCCTTACGAAGGGCGGGGGCGATGCGCTCATCACGATACATGCCGTAGCACTCGGCTAGGGCGAGGGTGGCAAAGCCGTGGGTATACATGCTGTTCCCGATGTAGCCGTTGGTTTCCTTTTGTTCGGAGAGGATGAAGGTGATGCCTCGCTGGATGTTCTGGGAGTATTGGCCGTGGTTAGGATCTTCTCCGTGGGCGAGGAAGGCCATGATGCAGAGGCCTACGACGCCGGGTTCTTTGCCTTGGCTATCATCCCAGGAGCCCTCGGTATTCTGTGACTGGGCGAGGTAGCGCAGGCCGCGGTTATAGATGTTCTCCACTTTGGCGGGAATGGGGTCTGCTTCGCGACGCGGGACCGACTGCCCGGAGAGGGGGAGGGCGGGGGCGGCGAGGAGAAGAAGGAGTGCGGAGGTGAGGATTCGCATGGCTGGGAGAAGGTGAGGTGGGGGCTAAAATTCAGCCACAGAGGAAGAGTTCGCCAGAGGCTCCTTTTTTATTAGGGAGCCTCTGAGGAGGAGTTATTTCTTCGACGCGGTTTTGTTGTAGGCGTCGAGCGCTTTTTGGAATTCTGGTGGGAGTCCGGCTCCGGATTTTCCGCCGGACTTGGGGACGCGGCGCTCGGTGTCTTTGCCCTGATTCGGGCCATTGTTGCGAGCGTCATTGGTGGCATCAGAGTCACCTTTTTGGCCTTGGCCGGCTTTGTCTCCCGGTTTGTCTCCGGGTTTTTCGCCTTTGCCCATCATTTCTTGCATCATTTGAAGCATGGCACCCATGCTTTGCTGGCCTTGCGGTCAGCCACTGCCGCTTGGTCATGTGCTTTTTTCTTTAGCGGCTTCGTAGATTTTCTCGATGATTTCGGTCTGGATGGCGATGGTTTCGCCGCCGGTGTTTTTGTCTTCGAGCTGGTCGATGGTTTCGGCCATGAGGGTTTCGACTTGGTTGAGGAGGTCGATGACTTTCGGGTTGGTCTGTTCGTCGAGGAGTTCTTGGACATCGGCGGAGACGGAGTCTTGGTCATCGGCGAGCTTTTTGCTGCCCTCGTTGTGTTTTTGGGCCGCCTCAGCCTTAGCGGCTTGGGTGGGCTTTTTCTCATCTGCTCCGGCGTGGACGAGGAGGCCCAGGCTGAGGAGTGAGAAGATGATGGTTTTTTTCATGGATTTTCTGTGGGTTGATTTTTCTATTTTGGGCCGGCTTTTCGGAGTTCGACGGAGCGCATGAGCTGCTCTAGGGAGCGGGTGCGGGCGCGGATGTCTTGCTCGGCTTGAACCATGCGCATGACCTTGAGCATGAATTCGAAGTCTTTCTCGGCGGGGCTTCCGCCGCCGCCGCCACCACCACCACCGCCGCCGTCACCGGAGTCGCCTTCGAGCTTTTTGGCCCAAGCACTGAGTAGCTTACCGAGTGCTTCGGCTTCAGCTGCGGAGAGGAATGTTTGGTTTTTGGAAAGCCTGAGCTGGAGAGATTCGAGATTGATATCGATCTCCGAGGATTTCATTTCATCAATGATTTCCTTGTGGATTTCTTTCTGGGTGCGGGCGTAAAAGTTGGCGAGGTCTTCCTCAATCCAGCCGATGTCGGTGGCGGTGCGGCGTTGCTGAAGGTCGAGTTTTTCGAACATGCGCTTGAAGACGGGATCGAAGTTTTCCGACTCAGGGTCAGCGCCGAGAAGGGGGTGAGTGGCGTTCTTAGTCTCGGGATCCTTTCCGGTCATGGCGGCGGAAAGTTTGCTGTTGATGCCCTTTTCATCTGAAGCGGCGCGCTTGAGGCGGTTGATAAAGGTGGAGGCCTCGAAGTTGTCGTTGGCGTCATTCGCTTTTTCGATGGTCTCTTGCATCTTCTTGAGAGCTTCTTGCTGTTTCTCGATGGCTTCTTTGAGATCCTTTTCGGCCTTCTCTGAGGTGGATTTGTTGTTTTGTGAGTCG
>JALZWA010000182.1 GCA_023299815.1 Akkermansiaceae bacterium | reverse complement strand
GAGGGCGCCGCTATCGATGGGCTTGGGTTGGAGATCTTGCGTTTTGCGTTCTTCGATCTCAGCGAGGTATTCAAGGTAGAGGCTCATGTTTTTGGTGATGGTGAAGTGGTGGGGAAGAGGTTGTTGGGTTGGTTTTAGGGGATTTGGAGGAGGATTTGAACCGCAAAGACGCAAAGGTGGGAAGTTTTTTGAAGTTTGGTGGGATATGATCTACGGATGGATGGGGTTTTGAGACTGAGGGTTGAGGGGCTTGGGTTGTGGGTTTTACCGCAGAGGCTCGGAGGAGGCGGAGGGGCGCAGAGCGTGGTTGACGGATGAGTTTGGGTTGGGGGGGGGAGTTCTGGTGAGGGCACGAAAAAACCCGAGCGGTGAGGCCCGGGTTTTTGGATTGGAAATATGGTTTACTTGAAGCGGTAGTAACCGTCTGGGTTATACATGAAGTAGACGTCCTTGGGGTTACGGCGGGGGAGGAGGAGGATGGGGGCGCCCTTGTCGTCTACCGAGGGGGTGAGGTCGGTCGCTGAGTAGGCGGTCTTTCGCACGGAGGTGACGGCTTTTTTCGCATCGGGATTTTTGAGGAGGGAGGTCTCGTGGATGCGAGTGACGATGGTGTCGACCCACTTGAGCTTTTTGGCGTCATCGCCGAATTCACTCCAGTCGCCAGACTTGGTCTTTTCATACATTTGCTCGATGAATTCATCTGAGGTGATGCCCATCTTGGCGGCAATGGGATCGGCGAGGCGGACCCACCAGCGCTTCATGTCATTGTAGGCTTCCTTTTGATCGGTGAGATTCATGCTGGTGAACATGTAGGTGGAGGAGATCTGGTGGTGGAGGATGATGGCATTCGGGTAGGCGAATGATCTCTCGGCGAGGGTGGTGATGGAGGCTGCCATGGAGGCAGCGAAGGATTTCACGACGACGTAGACGGGAGCTTCAGAGCCTTCCATCGCCTTGAGGATGCGGTAGCCGGCCATGACGGAGCCGCCGGGTGAGCTATCGATGACGATGAAGATGGGTTTCTTGGGGTCCTTGTTATTGAAGTAGTTGATCCGGGTGGTGACGGATTCGGCGAGGCCGGAGGTGACGGGGCCATTGAAGGGGATGCGGCGGTCTGAGATGACGAGTGTGCCGTCTTCCTTGAGCGGGTTGTCGAGATACTGCGGGGTGGCGTTGGCATAGGCTTCACGCTTTTTGCGGGTCTCGATCTCGCGGATCTGGCCCTCGAGCTTGGTGCTCTGGAGGGAGGCTTGGGTCTGGATGACCTTGAGGTGAGAGCTGGCGGCCTCGAGCTCAAGCTTGGCGAGGGCTGCTTCTTGGGTGAGTTTTTCTTTCTTGGCCTCGAAGGCGGCGAGGGCTTCGAGGTGAGCGTCGTCTGTCTTGAGGGAGACGGCGGCGAGCTTTTCGACGAAGAGTTCTTTCTCGAGTTTGAGGCGTGCTATCTCGGAGCGGAGTTCGGCGGTCTCTTGTTTGTTCTTCTCAACGGCGAGGTTGTTGGCAAGGGTGAGCTTTTCGAGCTTGGCTTGGTCTGCTTCTGGTTGAGATGGCTTGTTGCGCGCGGGCTTCTTTTTGTCAGAGTGCTCTGTGCTTTGGGCGTGATCTTTTTTCTGAGCGGACTGCTCTCTTTTCTTCTGTGCGGCCTTTGCCTTGGGGTTGGGCTTTACCTTGAGAGGCGCCTTTTCTCTGTGAGAGGGCTTTTCCTTGTGAGGGGTGTGCTCGGGCTTCGAGGGTGCCGCTGGCTCTTGGGAAAAAGAGCTCAGGGGTAGGATGATACTAGCTGTCAGTAGTAGGGTGAATTTCAGCATGAACATCAATAAAGCCTAAGTGAGTAATTTATCAATGTTTTTGAAATTATCTCAAAACTTTTAAGGGTCGTCTTTTAGCTCTGCTTGCGTCGGCTCTTTTTCCACCGACTGATGACGATGAATGAAAGGATCATGGTGAGGATGAGGATGACGGCTCCGAGCGCGGCGAATTGCTTGGCCTTGGTGGCCATGGCATCGGCTTCTTTCATAGAGGAGGGAGCTTTTGCGTCTGGGTGGTAAGTGAGGACAAAGGCGCCTTGGCGGAGTTCGACGGAGGTGAGCTTTGAGAGGAGGGTCTGGAGAGTTGAGTCTTCGGGGAGTTCGCCTGAGAGTAGGAGGCGGGAGATGCCGTCTAGGAATGGCTGGGGGAGTTTGCCTTGAGTTGGGGTGACGGATTTCAGGGTGAGGATGAGCTTGCCATTGGTGAGGGCGGGGGTGGCGGTGAAGCTGCCATTGAGGTTGTTGGGACGGCGCTCGATTTTTAAGATGCTGGTGACGAAGGTTGGGAGCTTCTCGGTGGAGTTCAGCGGGAGGTGGATGCGTCCGGTGAGGCTTTGATCGGTGATGGTATCGACGGAGAGTTGTCCGCGGAAGTTGCTGAGGGTTTCGTAATTAGCGACGGCGAGGTTAAGATCGCTGGGGCTGAGGGCTATTTCGGTGGGGCGCTTGTGCTCGATCTCGTGCTCGAAGTGGGCGAGGCGACTAACGAGGGAGTTGAATTCTGCCTGGTGGTTTTCGACGGAGGCGATGGGAGCAGGAAGGGGCTCTTGGTCGGTGAAGTCGGCGAGGGCGGTAGATTGTTTTTTGAGGGCCCATCCGGCGGAGGCAACGATGATGAGAACAACGATGCCCATGGTGATGAGAATCAAGCAGCCAGCGAATGCGGAGCGCGGGGGCTGGGCGGGGGTGTTTAGGTCTTCGGCCACGGGGGGGATGTTAGAGGGAGATTTAGGAAAGGGAATTTAGAATTTGGGATTTTGAGAGGGGGGAGCAGGTGAATGGGATTTTTGCTTGAGGGGGCTTTGGTTGTGGTTTTTTTTATCTGCAGATTGGTCTTATGGGGCCTGTTTATTCTATGGGAGGTGGGCTGGGTTGATCGGCGGTGAGGGCGCCGCGGCTCTTTTGCGCGGTTGGGGGCGGGGATGAGAAGCAGGATGTATGTCCTACGTTCCGACCTCTGGCTTCCGGATCAGCATTGGTCTGGTTTTTTTGGGAGGTGGGTTTAGGTTTTTGGGGTGTCACGAATTCTTGTAGGACTTTCTGGTGGGGTGGACTCTGCTGCTGCGGCGGCTTTGTTGATTGAGCAGGGGCATGAGGTGGTGGGGGGCTACATGAAGAATTGGATCAATGAGGACGGTCTGCCGGGGGATTGTCCTTGGGAGAGTGATCTGGATGATGCGCATGCGGTGGCGCAGAAGCTGGGGATCGAGTTTCGGGTGGTGGATCTGATCGAGCAGTATCGGGAGCGGATTGTGGATTATCTTTTAGAGGGATATCGGGCGGGGGTGACTCCGAATCCTGATGTGATGTGTAATCGTGAGATGAAGTTTGGGGTGTTCCTCGATTACGCGCTTGAGCAGGGGTTTGAGTCGGTGGCGACGGGGCATTACGTGCGGCGTCGGGTGCGGGCGGATGGCTCGGCAGATCTGCTGCGGGGGGCGGATCCGAATAAGGATCAGTCGTATTTTTTAGCAATGATGACGCAGCATCAGGTGAGGCATGGGCTTTTTCCGGCGGGGGAGATGCTGAAGCCGGAGGTGCGTGAGGTGGCGCGGAGGTTTGATTTACCGAATGCGGAGAAGAAGGATTCGCAGGGGATTTGCTTTATCGGGAATATTAAGATGAGTGATTTTTTGAGGCATTATGTGCCTGATTCGCCGGGGGAGATTGTGGATCTGGATGGGAAGGTGATGGGGAGGCATGACGGGCTTCATTTATACACTCTGGGGCAGCGGAAGGGGCATGGGGTGGCATCGCCGCGCGAGGGGATGGCTTATGTGGTGGTGGGGAAGAATGCGGAGGCGAATCAGCTGATTGTGGGTTGGGATGAGGTGGGGAGTGCTGATCTTTATGCGTCGAGGTGTGTGGTGGGATCGGTGTCGGCTACGAATGATGCGATTTGTGGGGGGAGGATTGAGGCTCAGCCTAGGTATCGGGCGAAGAGTGAGCCGGTGACGGTGCGGGAGCTGGATGATGGGAGATTTGAGGTGGAGTTTGCGAGGCCGCAGCGGGCACTGACGCCGGGGCAGATTTGTGCGTTTTATGAGGGGGGGAAGATGCTCGGAGGGGGGGTGTTTGAGAAAATCTTTGGGGCTGAGGCTTGATGGCTTGGTTGCTGATTTTACCGCAGAGGCTCAGAGGACGCAGAGAGGCGCAGAGCTTGGTTGGGGGGGGGGTGTGAGCCGCTAAGACGCGGAGGAGCTAAGTTTTTTAAGGTTAGCTCTTAGGTTTTGGGGCTCTGCTGCTGGTGGTGAGCTTGAGCGCTATTCTTAAAATAAAACCAGCAAAGAGGGTGATGATGCCGGTGGTGTGGATCGTGTCTGCGATTTCTGTGTGCCTTTGAAAATCCTCCTGCATTTGAGGGGTGGGATCTTGGTAGGGGATGCCGGCGAAGATGGTGCTGTAGATGAATCCGATGGCTAGGATGAGGATGCCGACCCAGGGGGAGTAGCGGATGAGGCGGGCTCTTGTTTGATGGCTCATCAGGCCGTTGGCAGGGCTATGGTTTCTGGGTATTTCTTTTTCCAGAGGTCGAAGGCGGTGAGGATCTGCTCGGTTTTTCGAGTGGGGGAGAGTTCCCAGGTGAAGGGCATTTCGGGTTTGAAATGCTTGAGGAGCTGGTCGTAGGGGAGGGTGCCGGTGAAGGGGACGCGGTGGTCGCGCTTGGGCCACTGGACGTCGTGGAGGTGGGAACCGATGAGGTAGGGGGCCATTTTACTGAGCCACTGGTCGTGGTCGAGGAGGCCGAGGTTGTGCTTGAGTCCGACGTGGCCGAAGTCATGCCAGTAGCCGATCTGGGGGCAGTCGGCGAAGTGTTCTTGGAGGGCTACCATTTCGCGCTCGTCTGGGACGTCTTCGTATTTTGAGCGTGATTCTACGGCGAGGACGACGCCTGCTTCTTGTGCGGGTTCGATGAGGCGTTCGAGGGTGTCGATGGCTCGTTGGTAATACTTGGGGCCGTCTTTTTCGCGCTTTTTGACGCAGGCGAGTTTGTCATCGGCATATTCTCCGGTGAGTTGGAGGCCGTCGCCGAGTTTTTTGGTGAGGAGCTTGGTCCACTTTTTGTGGGGCATGGTGCGGACGGAGCCCATGTGGAGGACGACGTAGGAGGCTTGGAATTCGGCTGCCATTTCGAGAGTTTTTAAGGTCTCGCGGAAGGCTTTGTCTCGTTCTCCGGCGTTATCGGAGCCGAACTCGTAGGCGTCCGGGGCATCGATCATGACCTCGGTGGGCGAGGGGAAGTAGTTGTGGACGCCGACGCATTTGAACTTTCCGGCGGCGTAGGCGCGCTGGATGCCGGGGAGCTTGGCAATGGTCATGCCGTGAGAGAGTTCGAGGGTGTCGAATCCCATCTCGAGGATTTCATCGATCATTTCCTCACCATCAGTGTGGCGGGCGTTGTTCCAGCAGGTGGAGAAGGAGAGCATTTAGGAATGGTGAGTTTTGAGTGGTGGCTGGTGAGGGCTTGGTTGTGGGGTCTGGGTAACCACGAAACTCGGTTGTGGGTTTCGTTTTTTTTGAACCGCGAAATACACGAAAGACGCTAAGCCTGTGAGGTCTTGGTTGGGGTGGCGTGGGGTCACAAGTTCACGCTCCATAATGCTTGGTTGAGGGCGCGTAAGCCTAGAGGGCCACGGTCCTTATTTCTTTTCTACGACGACGTAGTAGGCTCCGACTTCGCCTTTATCGTGGAGGAAGACGGGGGCGAGTTGGTGGGAGCCTTTGGTGAGTTCCGCGGTGAAGGTGATGCGGGTGTCTGTTTCACTGACGGATTTGGTTTCGAGATCTTTTCCGTTGAGTCGGAGGCTGGCTTTGGTGATGGGGATGGCGAGGCCGACGTCTTCGCGGAAGGCTTTGCTTGCTCCTGGAACGCCGGTGCCAGCAGGGAGTCCTGCGGAGATGGGGTGATTCGCTTCGGCGGGCCAACGATATGCGGAGATTTCGTAGGTGCCGTCTTCGATGACTTTGATGGCCCAGTGACCTTTGTGTTGCTTCTGGGTCATGGCTTTATTTTTATCGTAGGCGTCGCCTCGGCGGACATGCCCTTGATTCCATGGGGGGCCGGTGTTGAGCCAGTCGTGCGCGGTGAGGGTGGTGGTGAGGGCTTCTGGGTGGCCGATGTAGATCTCGGTGGTCTGGGCGAAGGTGGGCTGGAGTTCGGCCCACCATGCGTCGTAGAAATCGCGCATCTTTTTGACCTGGTTTGGTTTGTTTTTCGCGATGTTCTTTTCCTGACCGGGGTCGGCTTTGATGTCGTAGAGTTCTTTGCCGTTGATGAGGCGGAACTGCTGCGACATGACAGCAGAGCCACGCCATTTGATAGGATCAATGACGCGCTGGGAGTCGGTGATGATGAAGCGGTCTTCCCACTCGATGTCGGTCTTGGGGTCGAGGAGGTCTTTGAGGGAGAGGCCATCGAATTCAACCTTGGCGGTGTTCGGCACTTTGCAGACTTCCATGAGGGTGGGGACGAAGTCGATGGCGTGGGTGAGGGTGTCGATCTTGCGGTGTTCGGTGAGGCCGCCTTTTGGCCAGTGGATGAACATGGGGACGCGGTGTCCGCCGTCGTAGTTGGAGCCTTTTTTTCCCTTCATGCCGGCGTTGAAGACTTTTGCTCCGCTGGCGGTGCCGTTGTCGGTGGTGAAGATGAAGATGGTGTTGTCGGCGATGCCGAGGTCGGCGAGGAGCTTGCGAGTGGTGCCGACGTTGTCATCGATATTGGTGATCATGCCAAAGAAGGAGGCGATCTTGGCGTCCTGATCCTTATACATATCGAGGTATTTCTGGGGGGCATGGAGGGGGCCGTGGGGGGCATTGAGCGAGATGTAGGCGAGGAAGGGCTCGTCCTTCTTGGCGGCATCTTTGATGAAGTTATTGGCCTGTTCGAAGAAGACGTCGGTGCAGAAGCCTTTGGCTGGAACGATCTTCTGGTTATGGAAGTAGGAGCCATCGAAGTAGGAGTTGTCCCAAAGGTCGGGTGTTTGACCGACTCCACCTCCGCCGTGGCGGTAGACTTCTTCAAAGCCGCGGTCTTCTGGGCGGTAGGGGTAGTTGTCGCCGAGGTGCCACTTGCCGAACATGGCGGTGGCGTAGTCTTTTTCAAAGTGCTGACCGATGGTGATCTCGTTCTCACGGATCATGGAGCGGCCTTGGATGGTGTGCCAGACGCCGGTGCGATTTGTCCAATGGCCAGTGAGGAGTGCGGCGCGGGTGGGTGAGCAGGTGGGGGCGACGTGGTAGTCGGTGAGGACGGTGGACTCTGCGTAGAGCTTGTCGATGTGGGGGGTCTTGATGATGGGGTTTCCGTGGCAGGCGAGGTCGCCATAGCCTTGGTCATCTGTGATGACGATAACGATGTTGGGCTGCTTGGCGGCAAAAAGGGAGAATGGTAAGAGTGCGAGAAGTCTAAAAAAGCGCATGGCCTGATTGAAATGGTAAATTTGAAAATTGAAAGATCGCATTTCAGGAGTGAGGATAGTTTTCAGAAATGAGCTTGGACAAAGAAATGTTGATTGCAGTGCTGATGGGTGGACCCGGAGCGGAGAGAGAAGTATCGCTGGCGTCAGGGAAGGCGGTGCTGAAGGCGATGCTGGATCAGGGATATAATGCGGTGGGAGTGGAGGTCAGTGATGAATCTCCCGCGCTGCCGGAGAATGTGAGTTTGGCCTTTAATGTCATCCACGGGACCTTTGGTGAGGATGGTGGATTGCAAAAGTATCTTGGTGAAAAGGGAATTCCCTACACCGGAGCGGGTGAGGAGACGAGCCGGGTGGCCTTTGATAAGGTGCTTAGTAAGGAGGCTTTCCTGAGGGATGGGGTGCCGACGCCTCTCTCTGAGACGATCGATTGCACGGATGGAGCACGGATTCCTGAAATGGCGGCACCATTTGTGGTGAAGCCGCCACGTGAGGGGTCTAGTGTGGGTATCCGTGTGGTGAAAGATCAGGCGGAGGCGCTGGAGGCGATGGAGAATGGGGCGAAGTTTAGCCCAGATATTCTTGTGGAGCAGTTTGTGGAGGGACGCGAGCTGACAATCGGCGTGGTGGGAGGAGAGATTTTACCGGTGGTGGAGATCATTCCTCCCGATGGAGAGTGGTATGATATGGAGACGAAATATCCATGGCTCAGTGGAAAAACTGGGGGTAGCCAATATGTCTGTCCGGCGAGTTTGACGGCTGATGAGCTGGCTGCGGTGAACGATGCTGCTAAAAAAGCGCACGCTGCCCTAGGAATAGAGGTTTACTCACGGGTCGATGTGTTGTTAAATTCGTCAGGAGATCCTTACGTCTTAGAAGCCAATACTATTCCTGGTATGACCGAAACGAGCCTTTTACCAATGGCCGGAGCGGAAGCTGGGTATTCATTTGGTGAACTTTGTGTAAAGATTGCCGAATTATCCCTCGCTGAACGGGGGTAGCCTCCCATGTTTTCTAAAAGCACATCCCGAAGAAACAGCAAGTCGCGCGAGCGCATGCTGGAGCTTCGTGTGAACTCACCGCGCATTCTTCTTTGTGATGCGGTGAAGCTTTCGGGGCGTCTTTTGAAACTGGGAATCTTTGCCGCGATTGTGGCTGCTTTTGGATTTATCCTGCACTTGGGATATCAGAAGATTTTTATCGAAAATCAGGAGTTCGCGTTACGCGAAATTCCGGTGACGACTCCGAAAGGTCATGAGCCTCAGTTCATGACGATTGGGCGGATTATTGAAACGACGGGGATTGACACGGAGGCGAGCATCTTCGCTTTTGACATCGATGACGTTGAAGAGAGTCTCGCGAATCTTCCTGAGCTCTCAGGGGCCAGCGTCACTCGGCGCTTGCCAGATATTTTAAAAGTGGAAATCACTGAGCGCGTCCCAGTGGCATGGCTGGCTTGTCCTTCTCTGGGGGTTGAGGAGCGGAGCGTCGAGAAGGGACTTCTTGTTGATGCTTCCGGATTTGCCTTCCGCTGTGCCACTCAGCCGCTTGCTGATTTTGCTGCTGAGCTTCCGGTGGTTTTCGCCGCTGAACTTCCTGCGGGGGCGATTGTCTCGGGTGAAAAGATCGACCACGAGGGGCTCTCCTTTGCTCTGGAGCTTGCGCAAAATGCCGATGCTCACCTCAGTGGCGATGATCTCCCGAGCTGGGTGATGGTGAAAGACGAGATCACCTTGGAAATGATGACCATAGGAGGAGTGCTTTCTACTTTTTCTTATTTTGACCAGAAGCATCAGCTCGTTAAGTTTAAAAAGCTCACCGATCACGCACGTCAGCGTGGTCGCGAGTTAGCTACGATTAATCTCATCCCCAATCGATACGTCCCAGTGACTTATCGTGGATCGAACTAAGACCCATGGCCCGCTCTAAAATTCACGTCGGACTCGAAATAGGATCCACCAAAACTGTGATGGTGGTGGCTGAAATTAAGCCCGACCAATCTGTCAAAATTCTCGGCCTCGGCGAGACTCGCTCTGCGGGTGTGCGCAAAGGAGAGATCACCGATTACAAGCAGGTCCGTGCCTGTGTGAAGGCTGCACTGCTAGAAGCAGAGGATGTCAGTGACGTTGTCATCAAGAGTGTCTTTCTTGCGGTGACCGGCGCTCATATTGAAGGTGTCAATAATGTGGGCACCTTCCGTCTTCCTGACGGTGAAGAAGAGGTCGATTACGGACATCTCGATGAGGTCCGTGAGATCGCCAAGGATATCGCGATTCCCAGTGATCACGTCTATCTTCACCACCTGCCGCGTCATTTTAATCTCGATGGCCAGAGTCATAGCAAGGTGCCTTACGGATTGCTCGGTAAGCAACTTGAGGCGGATTACCACATCGTGCACGGCATCCGCACGCGGATTCAAAATAGCATTAAGTGTGTTCGTGAGATCCCGCTGGATGTTGATGACGTCGTCTTCGCGCCTATCGCTTCAGCGCAGATCGCGCTGAATGCTGAGCGCAAAGAAGCTGGCGCACTCGTGATTGATATGGGTGGCGGCACGACGGACTACGTTCTTTATCTCGATGGTGCGATTGCCGCTTCTGGCTGCATCCCAGTGGGTGGAGATCACATCACGAATGACATTCACCTCGTGACGCACATTCCTTTCAGCAAGGCTGAGAAGGTCAAAATTTCGGAAGGGAATGCTTCGGCAGATCCAGCTCACTCGGTGGGCTCGATCCAGGTGAAGGATGAAAAAGGTTTCCCTGATATCGAACTGAATCGTCAGCTTTTAAATGACGTCATCCGCGGGCGGCTTGAAGAAACTTTAGAGCTCCTGCTCGAGCGTCTTCCGGAAGATACTCTGAAAAATATCGGCACGGGCGTCTTCCTCACGGGCGGCGCGAGTCAGATGCGTGGCTTCGGTGAGCTTGCTTTCGATATCTTTGGTCTCCCAGTTTATCGCCCCGAGCAGCCGGAAGTGAGCGGCGTGCACGCTTACTTCAAGGACCCGCAATATGCGACGGCTCTTGGGCTCATCCGCTATGCGCAAGTGCTCGATCAAGAGCGCCCCGGCGCAGGCGTGGGTAAGGTGAAGGGGATTCTTAAGAGCATCTGGCCTTTTGGGTAAAAGGTGGGCTTGAGATGAACTTGCGGAGTGGCGAAAAATATGGGATATTTCCGATATGACTCAAGCGATTGAAATCGAACTGCCTGGTGATTTGGCCTCGTTCAAGTTGCCTGAAGGAGTGGCTCAGCGCCTCCAAGTTCTCTTAGATAAGCAGGACGAGGGTCTCGCTCTGACTCAAGAGGAATCGAAGGAAGCAGAGGGTTTGGTTGATCTGTCAGAAATGCTTTCGCTTCTTCGATTGAGAGCAAAGCGAGCGAGCTAAGTCGATGGCCCAGATGACAAGAAGGGGACATATCTACGTGATCTCCAACATTGGCTCGTTTGGTGAAGGGATTTACAAAATTGGAATGACTCGAAGGCTCGAGCCCTTGGATCGGGTGAAGGAGCTTGGTGATGCTAGTGTGCCTTTCCTGTTTGATATCCATGCCATGATCTTTTCAGATGATGCGCCAGCTTTAGAAGCTGAACTTCATCGGAGATTCAGTGAACAGAGGGTGAATCTTGTGAATTTACGGAAGGAATATTTCAATATCTCTCTGGGAGATATTGAAAAAGAGCTTCATGAGCTTTCTCCCGATTCTGAGATGATTTTGACGACCGAAGCTCGAGAGTTTCGAGAGTCTCAGGCGATTAGAGAGCAACAGAAATCTAAGCAGGTAGATTCAGCAGGTGGCGCTGGGCTTCCGGCTACTTTATGACTGATATCTCAGAGGTTGAGGGCGGGGAGGACAACCTAGAAGGATTATCCTACGCTCGCTTTGGGCGCTGGTGATTTATGCGAAGTAATCCACGCCCGCTTTGAAGAGGGGTTGGTGGAGGTTTCCTGAGATGTTCTTTCCTACTGCGGGGCCGCGGCGTTCGGTGTGGCCCATTTTTCCTAGGACTCGGCCGCAGGGGCTGGTGATTCCTTCGATGGCGTAGACTGAGCC
Organism: Akkermansiaceae bacterium; assembly: GCA_023299815.1. GTDB lineage: Bacteria > Verrucomicrobiota > Verrucomicrobiia > Verrucomicrobiales > Akkermansiaceae > SW10. The sequence continues at coordinate 7,331 of JALZWA010000182.1, read as the reverse complement.
GTTTGGATTGAACTCGGGGTCCATGGAGGCTTCGCCGCTGAGGTCGGTGTATTGGGTGGCGATTTGGCCGGATTCGGCGAGGGCGCGGATGTCTTCTTGGGTGGCGTAGAACTTTCCTTCGCCGTGGGAGAAGGGGACGTTGTGGAGGTCGCCGACTTCACAGCCGGCGAGCCATGGGGAGAGGTTTGAGGAGATGCGGGTGGTGGCGTAGCGGGCGATGTGGCGGCCGATGTCATTGTAGGTGAGGGTCGGTGCGCCGTCCTTTGGTTCGCGGATTTCGCCGTAGGGGACGAGGCCGGTTTTGACGAGGGCTTGGAAGCCGTTACAGATTCCTAGGATGAGGCCATCGCGGTTCTTGAGGAGATCCATGACGGCATCGGCAACGCGTGGGCTGCGGAGGATGGTGGCGATGAATTTTCCTGAGCCAGCAGGTTCGTCACCGGCGCTGAATCCGCCGGGGATGGCGAGGATCTGGGACTGGGAGATTTGCTCGGCGAGGGCGGCGATGGATTCCTCGACCGCTTGCGGGGTGAGGTTTCGGAAGACGGGGACTTCGGCGGTGGCTCCGGCTAGGGTGAAGGCTTTGGCGGTGTCGTATTCTGAGTTGGTGCCTGGGAAGGCGGGGATGATGACTTTTGGGAGGGAGTTTGAAGTTTTCAGGTTCAAGTTTGAAGCCTTGGGCTTGGGGCTTGAGAAGGTTTCGACTTCGGTGGAGGAGGGGTCGGAGGCTTCTGGGAAGACGTCGGAGAGGGGGGCTGTCCAGGTGTCGAGGAGTTCGTCGAGCGGTAGGGTGACTTCGCCGAAGTCGAACTGGGGTTCTTTTTGGGTCTTGCCGATGACTTTTGCGGCGAGGGCGTCGGGGAGAGGTGCATCTGATTCTACGAGGAAGCAGATGAAGCGCTCGCGGAAGAGGTCGACGCTGGCGGTGGTGTGGAAGCCGATGCCATTTCCGAAGGCCATCTTGGCGAGACCAGTGGCGATGCCGCCGTGGTCGAGGCTGTGGATGGCGTGGATGCCGCCTTTTGCGATTTCATCGTGGAGGCGTGCGGAAGTTTCCTTGAGGAATTTGAAGTCTGGGATGAGGTCTTCATCGCGTGGGATCTTGATGAGGGAGACGGTGGAGCCGATCTTTTTGAACTCAGGGGAGATGACGGAATGAGTGGAGCCGGGGGCGACGGCGAAGGAGACGAGGGTTGGTGGCACGTCCATGTCATTGAAGGTGCCGGACATGGAATCCTTTCCGCCGATGGCGGCGAGGCGGAGTTCGTTCTGCGCGCGGAAGGCTCCGAGGAGGGCTGAGAAGGGGAGGCCCCAGCGGCGTGGATCACCACCGAGCTTGGGGAAATATTCTTGCAGGGTGAGGCGGATGTCGGGGAGCTTGGCTCCTGAGGCGACGACGCGGCAGGCGGACTCGGTGACGGCATAAAGGGCGCCGTGGAAGGGGCTCCAGCTTGCGAGGTAGGGATTGAATCCCCATGACATGTGTGTGGTGGTGGTGCTGTGACCTTCGAGGAAAGGGAGGGTGGCGACCATGGCATCGACTGGGGTGCGCTGGTGCTCACCGCCGAAGGGGGAGAGGACGGTGCCGGCGCCGACGGAGGAGTCGAAGCGCTCGCCGAGGCCTTTTTGCGAAGCGGAGTTCAGGTCAGAAAGGGCGGCGCGGAATTTGTCTTCGAGCTCTTCTTTTCCGGCGACGGCGGGGATGGCGTGGGCGAGTGGGCTGTCATTTCCGGGGGCGCTGACGATGACTTGGGCGTTTTGCTGGACGCCATTGGTTTCGAGGAATTCGCGTGAGAGATCGACGATGGTATCACCGCGCCAGGTCATGACGAGGCGGCCGGTGTCGGTGACGGTGGCGACGTGGACACACTCGAGGTTCTCTTTGTCAGACTCGGCGATGAAGTAGGGGGCATCGGCAGGATCGACGCAGATGGCCATGCGCTCTTGGGACTCGGAGATGGCGAGTTCGGTGCCGTCGAGTCCGTCGTATTTCTTAGGGACGGCATCGAGATTGAGGATGAGGCTGTCTGCGATTTCTCCGATGGCGACGGAGACTCCACCTGCTCCGAAGTCGTTACAGATTTTAATTTTAGGAGCGAGCTCTGGGTTACGGAAAAGACGCTGGATCTTGCGCTCGGTGGGGGCGTCGCCTTTTTGCACTTCAGCGGAGTTTTCGAGGGCGGTGTCGGTGTGCTCTTTTGAGGAACCAGTTGCGCCGCCGACGCCATCGCGTCCGGTGCGGCCGCCGATGAGGAGGATGAGGTCGCCATTATCTGGGCCACCGCGGAAGACGTTCTTGCGTGGGGAGGCGGAGACGACGGCTCCGATTTCCATGCGCTTGGCGGCGTAGTTCGGGTGGTAGACCTCGGAGACCTTACCGGTGGCGAGGCCGATTTGGTTTCCATAAGATGAGTAGCCGTGGGCGGCTTCTTGGCAGATTTTGCGCTGGGGGAGTTTGCCGGGGATGGTGTCGGCATAAGGGGTGCGTGGGTCGGCAGCGCCGGAGACTCGCATCGCTTGGTAGACGTAGGAACGTCCGGAAAGGGGGTCACGAATGCAGCCGCCGAGACAGGTTGCGGCGCCGCCGAAGGGTTCGATCTCGGTGGGGTGATTGTGGGTCTCGTTTTTAAACTGAACGAGCCATTCTTGGCCGTCGTCTGCCATGACGACGATGGAGGCGGCATTGATCTCATTCGAGACTTCGACGTTATCGAGTTCGCCTGTTTTGCGGAGGTCCTTCATCGCGACGAGGGCGATGTCCATGAGGGTCACGGGGCGGTCGGTGTCCTTACCATAGATGGTGTTCCGAGTGCGGAGGTAGGTCTGGTAGGTTTCCTCGATGGTTTCTGCGCCTGGGTCGAATTCCACTTTGTCGATGGCGGACATGAAGGTGGTGTGGCGGCAGTGGTCCGACCAATACGTGTCGAGCATGCGGAGCTCGGTGATGGTGGGCTCGCGGCCTTCGCTGCGGAAATAATTCTGTGTGTGGGCGACATCGGCGGAGGACATGGCGAGGCCGAGTTCTGCGCGGAAGGCATTGAGGTCGGACTCAGGGCGGTCATTGAAGCCATGAAGAACGGCGACATTTTCTGGAGTGGGAGAAGCTTGGCGGATGGCGGGATCGCTGACCGGGATCTCGTGGGAGTCTACGGGGTTGATGAGGTAGTCCTTGATGCGCTGGAGGTCCTTTTTAGAAAGGTCGCCTTTTAGAATGATGACGCGCGCGGAGGAGACAAAGGGGCGGTCTTTTCCGGTGAGAATCTGAACGCACTGGGCGGCGGAGTCTGCGCGCTGGTCGAACTGGCCGGGGAGGTATTCGATGGCGAAGGCGTGCTCGCTTTTAGAAATGGTGAGCTCGCTGGAAGATGACTCGACCTGTGGCTCGGAGAGGATGAGCTGGGAGGCCTGTGCGAATTCATCGGCGCTGAGTTCATCAAGATCGTAGCGCTGCACGATGCGGGCTCCGGTGATGGACTCGATGGCAAGGTTCGCACGGAGATCAGCGATGAGGTGGAGGGACTCGCTGGCGAACTCAGGATTTTTTTCGACGAAAAGGCGGTGCATAGAGAGGCGGTGGCAGGGGCGGCAGACTAAAAGGACAGGGGGAGAGGGCAAGCCCGAAGGGCAGTTTGACAGAGTGGGAATTATGGATTACCATTTCCCAATGAATATTACCATTGATGGCGCTGGGCGGCTAGTTGTGCCCAAATCGATGAGGGATCATCTAGGGATTAGTGCAGGTAGCGAGCTCTCGCTAGAGCAGCGAGGGGATGAGATTTTGCTTAAGCCTGTGCGAAGCGAGGGCAGCTTGGAAAATGTAGACGGCTTTTTAGTCTACGATGACGGAAAAGTCTCCGATGTCGACCTAGTCGCTCATCTGAAGGAGGGACGAGATGACAGAGCGAGGAACCAATCGGGGTTGTCTGTGAAATGAAGAGTCTTTTCGATACCTCGGTCCTAATTGCGGCGGTGATTAAGTCTCATCCGAATCATGAGGCGAGCCTTGCTTGTCTGAGAAAAGCGACACGAGGGAGAAATGAAGGGGTCGTGACGACTCATGGACTCGCCGAATGTTACACTGGCTTGACCTCATTGCCGATGCCGCATCGGGTGCCTCCGCTGGTGGCGAAGCGCATGATTGTGGATGGGCTTTCGGAGCAGCTGGAGGTCAGCGAAATTTCAAGTGAGGACTATTTTACGGTGATAGAAAGAGTGAGTGATCTGGGGCTTCGGAGCGGCGTGATCTACGATGCGCTTCATCTCCAAGTGGCAGAGAAGACTCTCTGTGGGCGTCTTTTCACTTATAATCTGAAGGACTTTGAGCGACTCGGCCCGAAGCTGAAAGTGCTGACTCCCTAACAAAAAAGCGGAGTAGCCCGAATTACTGGGCCACTCCGCTTTTTGAAAAAAGATCGCGTCGTTTTACTGTGCGAGCTGGATCTCGATGAGTCCGTTCTCGATTTTGATGTCCTCGATTCCGCGGGAGAAGGCATTGTCACCTACGCCGCCGGTGAGGGAGGCGAGGAGGTTCTGGCCCTTCAGCTCACCGAGCCAGGCATTCGGGACCGAGACGCCGTAGACGGTGAGGTCATCGAGGATGATCGAGGGGTTGAGCTCATCGGCTTCGACCAAGAAGCGAGCGCGGGCATTGACGGTCTTGCCACCGAGAACGGGGACGTCTTCATCAAGAGTGGTGCGGAGACGGGCATGGAGCGCGCCTTTTGCGAGTTCGATCTTAAGGTCTTCACCGAGGGTGGTGTGGGCATTGATGAGGCCATTGACCTCGCGCTGGGTGAGGACGATGGAGTTGATGCCGGGCTCGTATTGAGCTTCTTCGATGCGCTCCTCGACGTCTTGCTTTTCAGCAGCGGTGAGGATGACTGGGGCATTTTGCTTATTTATATACCAGATCGCTCCTCCGGCGGTGAGGCCGATGGCGAGAAAGATCACGGTGGCGATGAGGACGGGGCGCCAAAAATTGCGCTGCGGGAGGATAGAAGTTTCAGACATGGGTAATATTTTGTTCACTTATATAACGAAACTGACTCCCTGTTCTATTCAGGTGAGTGATGAGAATCCGGCTCCTATTTTGTAATCACCGGCTCTCGGGGAGGGCGGGGAGGAGGTTGAGGAGCATCTGGTAGCGGGCTGGATTGAACTCGCGGCCTTCGCGATCGAGCGTCTCGATTTCATCGGCGAGGCAGAAGGCGATCATCTGACGGGCTTCTTCATCCTCGATCTCGGGATCCTCAAGAAGACGACTGTAGGCCTCTTTGACATAAGGTGTGTCGGGCGATTCGAGTTGCTCGCCGATAGCGGGGAGGAGGGCGGTGATGATTTCATCCATGGTTGAGGCGAGTAGACACAAAAAAGGCGACCCCGTGAAGGATCGCCTTTTGAAAAGCTGGAATGAATTTTCCAGTTATTCGGAGCGAGTCGGCTTCTTGGCGCGACGCACTGCTCCGAAGCGCTTTTGGAACTTGTCGATGCGTCCCTCGGTATCCACAAACTGGTTTTGGCCAGTGTAGAACGGGTGCGAATCGGCAGTCAGTCCGACGGAGATGATGAAATGCTCCACCCCGTCGATCTCTTCAGTCTTTGCAGACTTCGCTGTCGAGCGGGTGAGGTAGCGCTTGCCGGTGGTCATGTCCTGGAACGCGACTCGGTTGTAAACTGGATGAATGTCTTTTTTCATGGGATTCAGTTGGATTGCGACGTTTCCGACGCCGCGGGGACGTAATTCGTTAGAATGGGGCTGGTGTCAATGCGAAAGCGGGAAGGGACGAGTCTGGGTTTGACAGAGTTTTCAAAGGGCGAGAGCTTCGTGGCATGAATTTGAGCACTTTTGAGACGATGGATCCGCATCTTCTTGTCGGGCTGGTGAATACTGAGCTGCGGAATCATGCGAGTTCGTTGAGTGATCTTTGTAAGACTCATGGGTTGGAGGAAAAGGCGCTGGTAGCGAGGCTCGCGGAGGCGGATTACCACTATAAAGAGGAGCAGAAGCAGTTCCGCTAGGCTTGTTGTAATTTGCGAAAAGTTTGCCTCTTTAAGGAAAGTAAGGCATCTCATGGGCCGGATGCGATTTGCAGTGCTAGGCAGCGGAAGTGGTGGGAATGCTACCTTGATCGAGAGCGAGGGGAAATATCTCCTCGTCGATGCCGGCTTGAGTGCGAAGCAGCTTTGTCTCCGGCTTGAGGCGCTCGGTGTTTCGCCGGGCGCGCTGACTGGAATTCTGATCACTCATGAGCATGGGGATCATATTCGTGGTCTCGATGTCTTCCTCCGCAAGTGGCGCACTCCGCTCGTGGCGAGCGTCATGACGGGCCGCGTGGTGCAAGAGGGGCTGAAGGAGCCGGCGGAGTGGGTTTCTTTTGAAAGCGGACAGGGTTTTTCTTGGGAGGGCTTTGATTTCAAGACCTTTGCGCTCCCTCACGATGCGGTGGAGCCGGTAGGCTACGTGATTTCAAATGGCGGGCATTGCATGGGAGTCGCGACTGATTTGGGGCACGTGGATTCTGGGGTGCTATCGACTCTTAAGGGAGTGGAAGGACTCGTCCTTGAGGCGAACTACGAGTGGGATTTGCTCGAGGCGGATACTAAGCGGCCCTTCAGCACGAAGCAGCGGATTTCTTCTCAGCACGGGCACCTTTCTAATGAGCAAGCGGCCGATCTGGTGGCGCTGCTCATTCCTGAGGGCTTAAAAAATGTCGTGCTGGGTCACCTCAGTAGTGATTGCAACACGCCGGAAGCGGCGATCAAGGTGGTGCGCGAGCGCGTCGGCGGCGATTGCGAACTCGAGATCTGCTGTGCAGGTCAGAACGAGGTGACGCAGTGGCAGAGCCTCATTCCGCCGGTCGATCCCGCCTTTTATGGCGAGCTCTTCGGCGGGTAGGGAGCCTACTTCGGTAACATGTAGTCTAGCAGATCACTCAGTTTTTGCTTGAGGTCACGGCGTGCCACGATGGAGTCGACAAGTCCGTGATCGAGCATGAACTCGGCGGTCTGGAAGCCTGGAGGAAGATCTTGATGAGTCGTTTCCTTAATCACGCGAGGTCCAGCAAAGCCGATCATGCACTTCGGCTCGGCGAGGTTGATATCGCCGATGGTTGCGAAGGATGCGGTCACTCCACCAGTAGTGGGGTGGGTGAAGATCGAGATGTAAGGAAGGTTCGCTTGGCCGTGGAGCGCGAGTGCGCCGCAGGTCTTGGCCATCTGCATGAGGGAGAGCATTCCTTCCTGCATCCGTGCGCCGGATGACGATGAGAAAATAAGGATCGCGCGCTTCTCAGCAGTCGCGGTCTCGATGGCGCGGGTGATTTTTTCACCAA
>JALZWA010000181.1 GCA_023299815.1 Akkermansiaceae bacterium | reverse complement strand
ATCCGGCGGCATGGTCGAGACCTGCCGGAAGTATGGTATCAATAAGATTGAGGACATCATTGACCTCCTCGCCGTCTACCGCCCGGGTGCCATGGAATACATCGATGAAATGATCGAGGTAAAGGAAGGCCGGAAGCAGCCCAACTACGAGCACCCCATGCTTGAGGAAATTTGCGGCGATACCTACGGCGTCATGATTTACCAAGAGCAGGTGCAGAACTCCGCCAAAATGCTCGCCGGTTACACCCTCGGTGGCGCAGATATTCTCCGGCGTGCCATGGGTAAAAAAGACCCAGCCACCATGGAGAAACAGCGCCAGATTTTTGTCAAAGGCGCTGCCGAGACGAATCAGATCGATGCACGCACCGCCAACCTCATCTTCGATAAAGTCGCTGGATTTGCGGGCTACGGTTTCAACAAATCCCACTCCGCCTGCTACGGCTTCATTTCCTACTGGACCGGTTTCCTGAAGGCGAACTTCGCTGTCGATTTCATGTCGGCCCTTCTTTCGAACGAGATCAAGAACACTGATAAAATCGGCGTCTTCGTCTCCGAGTGCCACCGCATGGGGCTCGAGATTCTCCCGCCGGATATCAATAAATCACAACTCCGCTTCTCTCCCGAAAAACTCCTCGGAGGAGCAGAGGGCATCCGCTACGGACTCGCCGCCATCAAGAACGTCGGCGCTGCCGCCATGGCCACCGCGATCAAAGAGCGCGATGAAAATGGCGCCTTCGAATCACTCGATGACTTCTGCGACCGCCTCGACTCAAAGGTCATCAACAAGCGCATCCTAGAGAACCTCATCAAAGCCGGCGCCATGGACTGGGCCGGCGAAACTCGCGCCGGAATGACAGATCGCCTCGAAAAAGTCGTTGCCAGTGCCAGCAGCGCCCAGCGCGACCGCGCCTCAGGGCAGGGCGGACTCTTCGACACCATGGAATTCAGTGGTGGCAGCGAATCACAATCAGGTTCTTCCGATCATCCCCCCATCGAAGAATGGTCAAAGGACGACCGCCTTGAGCACGAGAAAGAACTCCTCGGCTTCTACGTCACCGGCCACCCGCTCGATAAATTCCGCGGCGTTGTCGACTCAGATCGCTTTATTAAAATTGGCCTCCTCGATGAGATCGATATCGGAAAAGACAAGCGCGCCCGCTTCGGCTTCGCCGGGATGGTCCGCAGCGTAGAGCATAAGATGACAAAGAGCGGCAAACCCTTCGGCGTCGTCACCATCGAGGACTTCACCGGCTCCGTCGAAATGCTCTGCTGGAGCGAGAGCTACCTCCCTGCACGTGATGCCGGACTCATGGCCGCTGGCCAAGTCATTCGCTTCCAAGCCCAGATCAGCATCGATGATCGCACCGAGCAGCGCCGCCTCACCGGCTCTCAGATTAAAGAGCTCAAAGCCCGCCGCAAGAAAGCCGGAGGCACGCTCGAACTCACCCTCTGGACCGGCCGCCATAACGAAGACGACCTCCAGAAAATAAGAACCATCCTCGCCGAATATCCCGGCAAGATCCCCGTCCACATGCACTTCCAGAGCGGAGCAGGAAACAGAGCCACCATGGAACTCCCCGAGACCATGTGCGTTGCCATGAATCCTGCCTTGGAAAAAGAAGTCGCCCCCTGGCGCACCGTCTAACGTAGGACAACCGAGACGGATTATCCTACGTTCGCGATGGCCTTCACCTCGATGGCTTGCTACGCACTATCCCATGCGCTGGCTCCTCCTCTTCTTTCTCACAAGTCTTCTCGCGCCTGCAGACGAACTCGTCGTCCTCCTCCACGGCCTTGCGCGCTCAGCCAAATCCATGGAGAAAATGGAAAAGACCCTCGTGAAAGAAGGCTACCAAATCCTCAACCTCGACTACCCCTCACGCAAGCAGCCGATCCACGAACTCTCCGCTTTCGTTTCTAAAAAAGTCACCCCACACGCGGCGAAGGCCACCAAGGTCCACTTCGTCACCCACTCCATGGGCGGCATCATCGTCCGCCACCTTCAGAAACATCACCCCGTCAAGAACCTCGGCCGCGTCGTCATGCTCAGCCCTCCGAATAAAGGCAGCGAAGTCATCGATAAAATAGGCGGCAACAAAATCGTCAAATGGGTCAACGGCCCCGCCGGAGGAGAACTCGGCACCGGCGAAAAATCCACCCCTCTCGTTCTCGGTCCTGTGAGTTTCGAACTCGGCATCATCACCGGCGACCGCAGCATCAACTTGATCAACTCCTCCATGCTCCCGGGGAAGGACGATGGCAAAGTCACCGTCGAGAGCGCCAAGGTCCAAGGCATGAAAGCCTTCAAAGTCGTCCACGCCACTCACCCCTTCATCATGAAAAAGAAAAAGATCATCGCTGACGTCGTTACCTTCTTGAAAGAAGGACGATTCAAAAAATGATCCATCAAGCAGCAGGCAACATTCTCCTCATAGGAGACCTCCACCTCTTCGCCAAGCGCTCACGCGCCATGGTTGGATTCAAGAATCACTCTACCGCGTCGCCGTCGCCCTCAGAGTAGATGAAGCCCCCAGCTTGCTTCCCTTTTTCCCCAAGCTCGTGCACCGCCGTCTCATCAGATTTATCCAGCGCGAGCGGATCGAGGGCATCCAGCACATCGTCTACGGTCACACCCACCGGAAGCTCGAGCAGAATACCGATGGCATCAGATTCACCAATGCCGGAGCCCCTATTGGCTACCGTGAATATTCCCACCTCCTGCTCTCCAAACTTCCAAGACTGAAGCATTCGACTGATGTCCCTTAGCTCTTCATCTGCCGGAAGGCCAGGCTGATTCTGGGGTCGCTCACCTTCGTCGTCTTCGGAAGAGCGTGCATCCAGTGCGTCTGCGTTTCGCCCGCCATCAGGAGTAGGCTCCCATGCCCCAGCTCCACCGTGATCCGCTCCTTGGTTTCCACGTGCTTAAAGTGGAAGCGCCGCTGCGCCCCAAAGCTCACACAAGCAATCGGCGAGTCCTTCACGATCGATGACTCATTATCCCGGTGCCAGCCCATCCCCTCTGAGCCATCGTGGTAGAGGTTCATGAGGCAGGAGTTGAAAAAGTGGCCTGTTGTCTCTTCGGTGATCTGCTTAAGCTCAAGGAGAAGGTCACTCCACGGAAGAGGGGACTTCGTCTTCCCCGAGTAGGTGTAATCCAGTCCCGAGTCGCCGAACCAAGCAACCTCCCGAGCAGTCACGATCGTCTTGCCAAACATCTTCACCTCATCGTGCTGCCAAGGGACGTCGCTTGTGAGCTTCTCAAAAAAGGCGTCCGCCTCTGATGGCCCGATGATGAAGGGGTGGTAGTGGACGACTCCATCCTCAGTGAGAAGATTGGTTCCGGGTTCGGTGGGGAAGAGATTCATGTTTTTCCAATATGGAGCGTGGGTTTGTAACCCTACGTCCCCAACCAAGCAAACGTAGGGTTACAAACCCACGCTCCATAGCGCTACGCTGCTAAATGTTTAAAGCTGATGTGAGGTGCTGGTCGGAGTTCATCGAAGTAGTCGGGGACCGCTGAAGTCCCCGTGATGTCTGGATTCTTGAGGCGCTCATCATCCATCGTGAAGCCCTTCACGAGATACTCCTGTAGACGGGGATTAGCCCAGCGGCGGAATTGTGTGCCACGGCGTGATTTGACACGAAAACCGACTGCGAGAATAGCTTCCAGATTGTAGTGCTCAATCTCTCGTTCTACTTCTCTGGAACCTTCCATTCGAACTATCCGGAATTTCCGGATAGTTGCTTCAGACGCCAGTTCTTCCTCTTCGTAGAGATTCTTAAGGTGCTCGTTGATCGTGCGGACATCCCGATCAAAGAGTTCTCCCATCAGAGCCTGTGAAAGCCACAGGGTCTCCTTCTCAAAGCGGCACTCCACTCGCGATTTTCCGTCCTCAGTGGTGTAGAGGAGGAACTCGCCGGTGGGAGATGGTTCAGCTTGGTTCATGAAGTAATCGCTTGTGAGAACCTTAGCTTCTGGTCCCGCAGGTAATCAATGAAAAATGTTCACTAGAACACTCATCGTAATCCATTAAAATGAGGCGGTCGATGCGGGAAGGACGTCCCTTCGCTCAGCCAATCTGCACCTGATTAATCAGCAGCGAGAGATGCGGTTTCGGGATGCCTATTTTGGTAGCCGCTTGTTCCAGACTCTTCATCTCGGTTCGGTTGATGCTGCCGTCTGCGAGCGTGAAGCGAATGAGCGATTTCAGATTCTCTTTCGGATTCGTCTGAGAGAGTTCAGCCTCCGCCCGTTGAGTCAGTGTCTCGACTTGTTCAGCGCTCCAGCGATGGCGCTTGGTCCATTTATTGAGCTGTTTTTTCTCCGGAGCAGTGATCGCTCCATCGCTCGCCATGAGCTGCCAGAGAGCGGTGAATTCCAGTTCTGCGAGTTCGTTCTGAGAAGGCTCATAGCCCAGAGTCTTGCTCAGCTGTTCTTGCACCCTTTTCCGCTTACGGCTGGCGTTTCTCCAGAGGAAGAAAAAACCCGCCACGAGGGCCATGAGGAAGGTCGCGAGAATCAGCGGCTGACTCGTCAGGAATGCTATTACAAGCGTGATGAGGCCCAGGATAAAGCCGATACCCATCCCGAGCCATCCAGAGACCCGACTGATGAGTGGGCCGACCAGCGGGATGAAAAGGAGGAAGCGAGTCAAGCTTGAGAAGAAGACCCCGCCGCCAATCGAAGCCACGATGAGGCCCACGATGCGCATGATCTTCTTCAAGCGCGCTAGATGCGCCTTGATCGAGCCGAGCGCCGTCTCTCGCTCTCCCGCCACCAAATGATGGAGGATGCCTTTATCTGAGATGATCCCAGAAATCATACCCTCTTTCTTCTCCGCCTGATGGGCAACCGCGCAGTCCTCTCCCCACTTCCCGAAGTAGGTCGCAGTCTCAGGGACCGGGAGCCCACGGAAGGAGAGCCGCTCGTCGCCGAGATCCTCGCCCATTTCACCTTCTCCTTCGTCGTCTTTCGTGAGGTAGAAATACTCTCCCTGCACCGCCAGATTCTTCTTCCTTCCCTTCTTCGTGAGTTGAAGCTTGGAGATGGGGATCCTTTTCCTCTTCTCTACGAATTGGATATCTTTGCGCGCGATCGTCAGTTCGGCGACTTCATAGATCTCTGGATGAAAGGTGTCAGATCTTAAGTGCTTCGAGAGACCCTCATTCCGGTCGTTATCTTGGAGGTAAGACATCCACTTCTTACTCCAAGAGACGCCATCATCATCCTCATCACGATCCCATGCATAGATCTCCGCCGAGCAGCGCACTTCCAGAAAGCCCTGAAAAGACCGCACATACTGCCCCTTCAGAGTCAGATCCTGATTCATCTTCCCCGTGTGGGAGAACAAGTGCCCGGGAGCGAGCTCGCCTACCGATTCCGCCACCTCAGTCGCCTCCGCGGCCTTGTAGTAATCAAAGCGATGCTCATTCTGCCAAAGCGCCATGATCGATCCTCCGAGCAAAACTAGCCCAAAGAGGATAGGATTCCCTGTCGTTTTCGTCTTCATCTTCGCCATTCTTAGAGAAAGATTATCTCAGAGCCGGAAGGACGAGGAGTATAAAGGTGCAGCTGGATTGGAATGGGGATGAGGGAAGGCACTCTAGCCTCCTCAGCAAAGCTCGGCCAAATGGGAGTTCTCAAAAATCAGCGCAATCCACTCCCAATCTGTC
>JALZWA010000180.1 GCA_023299815.1 Akkermansiaceae bacterium | reverse complement strand
CCTTTCTGGCAGCGCCGGGCACTCCCCGAGGTCGGTATTTCTCCGGGCGGAAAGGCGATTATAGGCTATCTCATCCCCAGTGAGAACGAGAGCCCCGCGGAGCGCGCTGATCTGCGCGTGGGTGATCAGGTGATCGCGGTGAATGGGGAAAAAATCTATGGTCCAGGTCAGGTTGGCACTCTCTTGGAGGCGAGTGATTCAAACAAGGCGATCTTCACCATCAAGCGTGGTGATGAGATCCTCCAAAAAGAAGTTCAAGCCCTCGTGCCAGAGTCGCCGAAAATCGAATCACTTAACCGCCCGATGCTGGGAATCGGCTGGAATTTCAAAGAACTTATTAATACCGAACTTGTCTATCCTGATACGAAAAAACAGATTGGCGATAGCTTAACCGCAATGTGGATCACGTTGAAAACCGTGGCGTCACCGAAGTCCAAGATCGGAGTGGATCAGCTCACGGGACCGATCGGAATCGCTAAGACGAAGTTTCAGTTGTTGCAAACTGAAGGTGGCTGGATGCGAGTTCTCGCTTTCTTTGTCCTCTTCAATGTGAATCTCGCCATTCTGAACATGCTGCCTTTCCCTGTTCTTGATGGGGGGCACATTGTCATGGCGATTGGGGAAAAAATCTCCGGGAAGCCGATGCAGGGTCGTGTTTTGGAGTTTGTTCAGACCGCTTTTGCGCTCACTCTCATCACTTTCATGCTCTATATCACCTCGAAGGATATTGGCGATAGTGTCCCCGCTGGCTCGTCTGAGGCAGCAGAGGGTAAATTCGTGTGGCCTGAGAAGGTCGATTAAGTGATACTCTCTCTCTGAAATGATCCCAACGCCTCCATCGGTAAACATTGCCCGTCTCCTCTATCTCGTTCTCTGCGAGCTGGCAGGGCTCGCGATTGCGCTGAGTTCTCGGGACATTCCGCTCTGGGCAGGCTTGTTTGGCGGCTTGTTTGTGGCGGGCTTTTTTATCTTTGTGGAGAGCTTGTCGAAGGGCTTCACCTTGCGGGGATTCTCCACGGCGACCTTCGGTCTCGCGGTCGGGCTTCTCTGTGCCTTCTTGCTTGATAGTGTCGGGATTGAAAAGTTGGTCATCGTGGCGGTGCGCGATATTAATGGGGAGTCCGGTGATCTCGGTGAGGCTCTCGCTCTCGCGCTGAATGTCACCATTTATGCAAGTCTCGCCTTTATTGGGGCGGTGCTGGCGCTGCGGAGTAACCGGGAGGACTTTGCTTTTATCATTCCTTACGTGCGCTTCCGGCAGGATGCGGCATCGGGTCAGCCGCTTCTTCTAGATGCGGAGGTGATCATCGATGGCCGGGTAGGGCCGCTCATGATTGCGGGCTTTTTTAATGGCCGACTCATCGTCCCTCAGTTTGTGCTCGATGAGCTTCAGACGATGGCGAACTCACCATCGGCAGGGAAGCGTCAGCGGGGTCAGCGAGGGCTCGAGGTGCTTGAGGAGATGCAGCAGAATCCTGGGATTCCGATCTCGATTCACGATGCCTCGGGAGTAGCCGATGATGAGTCCTTCCAGGCCCGCTTGGTGCTCGCTTCTAAGCTGTTGTCCGCTCGTCTTATCACGACTGATGAGAACCTCACTAAGATCGCCCATCTTCAGAGCGCGAACATCATCAACCTTAATGACCTTGCAGAAGCACTGCGTCCGAAGGTGGTGGTGGGAGAGAACGTCCGCTTAGCGCTCGTGAGGACCGGAAAAGACGACCATCAAGGTGTGGGCTACCTCCCAGACGGCACCATGATTGTGGTAAATCACGCCATTTCAAAAATCGGCACGACCCAGGATGTTACTGTCATCAGCACCTTGCAGACGAGTGCTGGTCAGATGGTCTTTGGCGAGTTGATCGAGAACGTAGGTAAGCTGCCGTGAGTAAAGTAGAAGCGCTCTCGGTGACGCAGCTCTCGCGGCGGATTCGGAATTTGTTAGAGATCGAGATCGGTGAAATCTGGGTCGAGGGAGAGGTGAGTAACCTCCGGAAGCAGTCCAGCGGGCACTGGTATTTCTCTCTGAAGGATCAGAGCGCTCAGATCTCTTGCGCGATGTTCAGCGCAAGGCGTCGCCAAGGAGCAGAGGTGATTGAAGATGGGTCAAAGGTGCAGATTTTTGGCGAGACCAGTTTCTACGAAGCGCGCGGCAGCACCCAGCTCATCGTGCGAAAGGCGCAGGCCGTGGGGGTGGGTGACTTACAGGCCCGCTTTGAAGCACTGAAGCGTAAGCTCGATCAGGAAGGTCTCTTTTCAGCACAGCGAAAGCGCAAGTTACCCTTTTTCCCGCAAGTGATAGGAATCGTGACCTCACCTACTGGAGCCGCGCTGCAGGATATGCAGAATGTCCTCTCGCGTCGTGCGCCTTGGTTGACGGTGGTCGTTTTTCCTACTGCAGTGCAGGGGAAGGGTGCCGAGCGAGGCATTGCGAGGTCCATCGAGCGTGCTGGAAATACGGAGGAGGAAGGGCTCCCGCAGCCGGAAGTTCTTATCGTCGCTCGTGGTGGTGGATCGCTTGAAGACCTCTGGAATTTTAATGAAGAGATCGTGGCTCGGGCGATCGAAGCTTCGCCGATTCCTGTCATTAGCGGAGTAGGCCACGAGATTGATTTTACGATTGCTGACTTCGTTGCCGACCTTCGCGCTCCAACCCCTAGTGCGGCGGCTGAGCTTGTGGCGCCGGACCGAGGAGAGCTTTTGAAAAAGCTGGCCGATCAGAAGGTGAGGATGACGCGCTTGGTCCATGATCGGCTTCAGCGCAGCGGGGAAAAGCTCGCCTATCTTGAGCGTGGGCCGCTGGGTCAATCTGCTGACCGCCTTTTACGAGAGCCGATGTTTCGGCTCGATGAAGCTTCGGGACAGTTTGAACGAGCGGTGGAGGAGTCACTGCGTGCGCGAGAAGCTCGGGTGGCAGAATTTGAGGCAAACTGGAAATATTTCCATCCCCTCGAGATGCTCAAGGCACGTGAAGCGCGCCTCGGGAGGGCTCGTGGGGAATTTCTCCGCGTAATGGAGGAATCTTTTGTGAATCGAGAAGATCAGATCACGCGCTACGAGTCACTCGTGAAGGCTTACGGACCGGGTAAGACACTTGAGCGCGGCTTCTCTATCACCTTTAACGAGAGCGGTAAGATAGTGAATGATCCCGCTGAAGTCTCCACTGGAGATCAGCTAGAAACCATGGTGCATGGAGGCAGCATCTCCAGCACTGTGGAGTGACCTGTCTCGGTCATGGGCTTTGAGCGAAGCATGACCGAGACGGATCATGCCACTGCCAATACTACACCATGCCAAGCTGCATCTTACCTTCCTCGGAAATCATGTCCTGATTCCAAGCGGGATCCCAGACGAGTTCGACCTCGGCGTTGTTGATTTCTGAGAGGCTCATGATGCGCGCTTGCGCATCGGCCGCGATGACTGGGCCCATGCCGCAGCCAGGCGCGGTGAGGGTCATTTTCACGAGGACATCGGTGCCTTCTTTTCCATCTTCTGGGGCGGTGAGCTTGCAGTCGTAGACAAGGCCGAGATTGACGATGTCGACAGGGATCTCTGGGTCGAAGACCTGCTTCATCTGGTGCCAGACTTGCTCCTCAAGTGGGAGGTCGCTGATGGCTTCCTGCTCCTTTTCCTTTGCGGCGACTTCTTCCTTATCGACGCCGAGTGCATCGGTGTCATTAGAGGAAATCCGAGCAAGACCAGCGGAGGTGGCTACGGTGTAGGTGCCGCCGAGGGTTTGCGTGATGACCACGGGAGTTCCGGCTGGGAGGGTGATGCTGTCTCCTGATGGGATCTGGATCGCTTCGACTTCGCGGGTAAGGCTGACTTCTTCGTGCATGTCGTGAGATTCGATGATGGGCGGCGGAGCGCAAGGCATATTTGCCAAGAATGGGGATCAAGTGGATGGCTTTTGGGGGGGAGAATCTTGGTTGAGGAAGTTTTTTAACCGCAGATGAATGGGATTGATGGGATGGGTTGGGGAACTTTGGTTGCGGGACTTGGTTGATAAGCGGCGAGGGCGCCACGACTCCTTTGCTTGGTTGAGGAGTTACGGGGGGCTTATTTTGTGCCCAGTTTATAGAGGAATTCCTGGCGCTCGCCTTGATCGACGAATCCGGGGCGGATGAAGATGCCGTCGTTTAGGATGACGGGGGTGGCATAGGTGTCATCACCGAGTTTGTTCTCGGCCACTTTTTCAAAACCTTCGTGGGTCGCTTTGTAGACGATCGTGACGCCGGTCTTGATGGTGGAGAAGATCATCTCGTTGGCGAGGGTGGGGGAGGCCATGACGCCACCACGGCCGAGTCGCTCTTTCCACATTTCTTTGCCATCAGAAGCGCGCCAGCAGAAGCCCACGCCTTTATCGGTGACAGCATAAATGTAATCCTTGTGAGAGAAGAGGGATTGCTCGTAGCAGCGCTCTTTGTTTGACCAAAGGACTTCGCCTGAGCCATCCGCTTTGATACCAGCAGTTCCATTCGTAGGATATCCGCCGCTGGCGAAGACGGTGTCCTCTGTCCAGACGACAGTTCCGCAGGTGGAAAGCGGGTTGAGAGGGCCTTTCCAGCTGAGCTTTCCGGTGAGGGGTTCGTAGCTCTGGATCTCGCCGATTCCAGAGATGAGGAGCTGCTCTTTCCCTGAGACCTTTGCCACGATGGGGGTGGACCAATTGTCATGTCCGAGGCGGGAAGTGCTCCACTTTTGCTCTCCGGTCTTGGCATCGATCGCGAGAATGGAGCCAGCTTTCTCGGTGCCGATAGAAATGATAAAGAGTCCTTTGTAGAGGACGGGAGTCGATCCGTAGCCGAAGGGAAAGCTCGGAAGGTAAGCGCCGACGCTCTTAGACCACGTGATGTCGCCCTCTGGAGTCACGGCGCTGACCTTGATCATATCATCATTCTGAAAGGTGGTGAGGATGTGAGTGCCATCCCACTGCGGGGTGGCAGAGGCGTGGCTGTTCTCGCCGTGGATCTTCTTGGCGAGGCCGCCTTGGTGGATCACTTTGTTCCAAATGATTTTCCCAGAGTCACGGTCGAGCGCGATGAGGGATTGGGTGTCTTTATCGAGATCAGCGGTCGTGAGGTAGATTTTTTTTCCAACAACGATGGGGGAGGAATGGCCTCGACCGGAGATGGGGGTTTTCCAAAGGACGTTTTTTTCAGCGGACCACTCAGTGACTGGCTTCACGGAAGCGTCAGACTTGTTATCGGCGGTAGGCCCACGCCAATGGGGCCAGTCGAGCGCTTGGGCTGAAAGGGTGAGAGCAAGAAGCAGGCAAGGTTTCATCGGAAGGAAGATGAACTTCTTTTGGACGGACGCAATCAGCTTCTCACGAGAGGAGATCTCGGTCAGGATCGCTGAGATGACCGCTCGCTTGGTAAATCTGTTTTGGCTGTGGACTCTGGTTGGGACTGCTTGGGCTTGGTTTGTGCCGGGGCATTTTACCTGGTTTCTGGGGATGGTTCCGGGGACGGGGCTGAAGTGGATCCCGCTGGGGCTGGGGGTGATCATGCTGGGAATGGGGATGACGCTGACTTTTGCCGATTTCAAAGAAGTGCTGAGGATGCCGAAGTGGGTCGGACTCGGGATTACGGCGCAGTTTTTGATCATGCCGCTGATAGGCTGGGGGGTGGCGACGGTGTTTGTGCTGCCGGATCAGTTTAAGCTGGGGATTATTTTGGTGAGCTGTTGTCCGGGTGGGACGGCTTCGAATGTGGTGACTTATCTGGCGCGGGGCAATCTGGCGCTGAGTGTCATGATGACGATGTGCTCGACTCTACTGGCGATCGGGCTGACGCCATTTTTGACGAAGGTTTATGCTTCGGCAGTTTTTGAGGTGGAGGCGGGGCCGATGGTGATCTCGATGGTGATGATTGTGTTGCTGCCGATTTTGGTGGGACTGGTTTTGAATAGCTTTGCGGGGGAGAAGCTGGAACGGGTGAAAACCCTGGCAACGGGTCCCCCCCCCCCCCCCCCCCCCCCGAAAAAAAACGCCACAACAGAATCTTACAAAAACCAAACACCCTCCACCAATCACTTCGAGGGCGCCTTCAGGTGCTTCCCGCCAATGTCTGCCTGGTAGGTGAAAACCGACGTGCTCTGTCCCGGCATTGTAGGGATGCGAGGGTCTATGGTCACACGCCTAC
>JALZWA010000179.1 GCA_023299815.1 Akkermansiaceae bacterium | reverse complement strand
CGGTGTGATCTTTACCAGGGTAGCTGATAATGGGAGGCTGGCGAGGGTGGATGGCGAAAAGATCTCCTGTGACTTCCGCTTTATATTGCCCCTCGTGCATGTAGGATCCAGTGTAGAGCCATGGTCCGGGAGCCATCGGTTTCTCAGTGATGCTGTGGGTGATGAGATCGTTGATCGGCTTGAGATGAGTTTTTCCGTCTGCTTCCCATTCCACGAGAATGTCGAGTCGAGCGGCTTTTTTCACCTCATCAGGGACGTCGGGAAATTCACCGGTGGGGCGGTAGTCTTCATCTGCGATTTCAAAGAGCTCCTGAGATTCTTGGAAGCCGAGAAGTTTCATCGCGATATTCAGGTGAAAGGGGGAGACATCGGTAATGAAGAGTGATTCGTGAACCTTTCCTTTCGGGCTTACCACGAGATATTCTAGGGGGCGGTCGACGAGATTCACACCCGCGCCGAAGTGGATCTCGCGCGTCTTCTTATTGAGAAAGACTTTGCCAATTTGATACTCGTTCTCACTCAGCTGCTTGATGGGGGGCTTCTCTTGAGAGGGAGGGGCCTCTTCCTCTGCGCGAAGAGGTGAGCAGAGAAGAAGAAGAGTGAGGCTGAGGCGGCGCATGTCGAAAAAAAATGGTTTCAGGTGTTTCAAGAACGTCTCAGTGGGTGAGAATCTTAGGTCAATCAGCAGATTCTCCCTCGGCTTTTTCAGCGGTGAGAGCAGTGGCGAGGTCACGCCACATCAGTCGTGTGATATGGTGGGCCAGAAGTTCGCGGGGTTTGTGGTCTTGGAGCTGATCTTGGAAAGGGTAGCCCAGATTGACGAGGTAGCCACGGATGCTCGAGAAGGTTCCTGAAATCAGCGCTTCAGTGAGATCGTTTTCAGTCACTCGCACGGAGAAGAGTCCGGTCTGGCCTTGGTCTTTTTCCGGGCCAGAGATCCAGAGGGCGATGGGTGGGTTTTCGATTCCTTCAGGTGCGGCGCGAACCTCCACCTTAGGAGTGATTTCGAGCTGATCGCCAGAGTGCTTGCGAATGAGGGTGGCGATTTCCAGCGCGGCTTCTTTGACCTTTTCACTGTTGTTTTTCGTGCTCCCGAAGTTCAGCACGATCTCGGTCTCTGAAGAAGGGTCCACATTCCAGCGGGGGAGAGTCGGGCTCAGTGCGGCAATTTCTGAGCTGGCCTGCTTCAATTCTGCTGAGCTGGTTTGGCAGGTGTCGATGACTCGCTCTAGTGAGAGGAGCGCTCGCTGGAAATCTCCGCGGGCTTGCAGGGTGGAAGAGAGGGCCAAGAGCTGTTCGGGAGAGTTCTTTCTGGCAAAGTCACGGTATTCGGCAAGGCCGGGGGCCGATTCTAGGTCGCCAAGATCTTCATCCGTGATCTCGGCGATAATCGGGAGTTCGTCCTCTGTGGGCTGCAGCGGAAGGTTAATCTTGGGGCCGTCCTTAATCTTGGGTTGCATCACCGGCGCTCCTCCTGCGAGATTATCGCCAAAATCCTCTGGCGGGAGCTCTTCGGCAGTAGGGGTCATGAAGTCCATCTTATGGGTGTTCACGTGCCAAGTGATCAGAATGATTCCGATTACAGAACAGAGAGCGATGGGCCAGGAAATCAGCACGAATCAGAGGATGAAAGCTGAGAGGCGAGGGGGAAAGCGTAAAAGAAGGGGAAGCTTGTTCTCTTTCTGAAATGAGGGCGGCCAAGGAGCAAAAAAGAGCCGCGCGGCAGGACCGAGCGGCTCATGAAGGTTTGCTTTACGAAAGTGCTTATTCAGCTGACTTCACCGTGGTAGCACTCTTACCAATACGATCGCGGAGGTAGTTGAGCTTGGCACGACGGACTTTGCCGCGCTTCATCACTTCAACACTAGCGATACGAGGGCTGTGGATGCAGAAAACACGCTCAACACCGGTTCCGTAGGAGATCTTACGGACGGTGAAGCTTGAGTTCAGGCCAGTTCCACCACGCTTGCCGATAACAAGGCCTTGGAAGATCTGAACACGCTCTTTGCCACCTTCTGAGACGAGGGTGTTTACCTTCACGGTATCACCAACACCGAACTCAGTGGTGTCTGACTTCAGTTGCTCTTGCTCGATCTTATCAATGATGGTCATGGTCGTAAATTGGTCGCGGTAGGCGGGAGACGGGGATTATTGGTTTTAAAGGGGGAATGCAACAGTTTTTTCAAGAGGCTGCAGGATTTTAACCTTCTTATAAAAAACATCCGCTGCGGCGGACCACAGCGGATGCTCTTTAAACAAACAAGTATTAACAATGAAAGGGATTGATCACACGGATCAATTAGAAGGGCCGCCTCAACAAGGGGCTGGTGAAGAGGCGCTGGTGCTGGAGCAAGATGAAATAGCGGAGGCTCCTACGAGGAGGGCCATGGCAGTTAAGAGAAATCCGATTTTAAACATAACGGTAATAAGACGTGTTGAGGTGGAGTTTTATTCCAAAGAAATGTGGATTTATTCGCTGGCCGCTCTCTCGCACCAGTTCACAGAGTAGATTTATTCAGAAAAAGGGATTCTTACCCTTGCTTCAAAGGTCTGCTCATCGGTCGGCGCAATTTCGATGGTGGCTCCGATGGTGAGGGCGATCTCGCGGCAGAGACTGAGGCCGATTCCGGAGTGGCCTTCGTCATTGGTGCGGACTTTGTCTGCTCGGTAGAAGGGCTCGAAAAAGCGCTCGTGGTCTTCCTCCAGTTTGTCGGGAAGGGGATTGCTGACTGAGAGGATGAAGTGGCCATCTTGATCTTGTGTGCGAATGGTCACGGGCGATCCCTCCGCGGCGTAGGAGGCTGCGTTGTCGATGAGGTTGCTCACCATGATGCGGAGGAGTTCTTCGTCGTTTTCCTGAATGAAGTTTTCGGATTTGAGTTGCCAATCGACTTCGATTTTTCGGGATTTCGCCTTTTTAGAAAGTTCCTTCCATGCGGTGTCGAGGAGTTCGTGGAAGTCGACCCTCTCGAGAAGAAGCACTTCGTTTCCTCCTTGTAGACGAGCGAAGTTCATCAAGCGAGTGACGGTGGTCTTCATGCCGCGAGTGATGTGTTCAATTTTCCCTAAGCGAGTGCGGTAGTCGTCTCCGCTGCGCTCCTTGGTCATGGCGAGTTCCACCACGGCTTGGATGCCAGCGAGCGGGGTGCGGAGCTCGTGGGCTGCGTGATGGGAGAAGTCGCGCTCTCTTTTTCGAACTCCTTCGATGCGCTCTAGGAGTAAATTGTATCCCTCGACCAAGCCTCGTAGTTCCTGCGGGAAGTCGCTATCAATGGTGATGGGGCGCCCGAGTTGGGTGTCCTCTCGGGCTGCGAGTCGATTCGAGAGAGTTTCTAGGGGAACGAGGCTTTTGCGGATGACACGATAAATGGCGATACCGCAGAGCAGCAAAGTGCCTAGGCTGATGATTCCAAGGGTTTGACGGAGTTCGCGGAGCGCGCGATCTTTTTCCCGAGTGCTTCGGGCGAGGACGAAGATGAACTGGGGGATCTCGTATTCAGGGACGAAGCGCTGGCGGTCTTTGGGGACGGCGTTGACTTTGATTCCGATGGCGCGGATTTTTTCATTTTCGCCGATGGTGGCGTCGCGAAAGATAGGCTCATTAAGGCTTCCGTGAAACTTGGGAAGGTCTCGCTGATGAAGGGCTGGAGATTTGACTGATTGGTCAGTGCTTACGTCCCAGGCTTGGGCGAGTTCATCGCCTGCTCGGGTGGGATCGTCCTCGATATCGAGGAGCCATTCGTGGTAGACCATTCCGCGCTGGGTCTCGAGTTCTAAGACCATGAGGCTGGCGGTGAGCTTAAGGTCAGTATCGATCTGGTCTGAAAATGATTTTCGGACGGAAAAGTAGACCGCGAAGATTCCAATGAGCACCATCAGAAGAATCGAGACCCCGGTCCCGATTAAGAGGCGGCTGAGGATCGATGGATTACGCGCCTTCATGAGGGTCTAGGAAATACCCTTGGCCACGGCGCGTGTGAAGGAGGTTAGGCTCGTCGGCCTCATTGAGCTTCTTGCGGAGGTAACTGACGTAGACGTCTACGGCGTTGCTCGATCCTCCCTCGGAGTCCTGATAGACGTGTTCCCAGATTTCCTGGCGGGAGACGACCTCTCCTGTGCGGTAGGCAAGATATTCCAATAGACCATATTCACGCTTGGTGAGGACAATCTCGCGCTCCCCTCGGCTGACGCGCTTGCGGTTGAGGTCTACTTTGAGATCTCCGATCTCGATGGTGGCTTTTTTTTTCCCGTAGGCCTTGCGGGTTTGGGCTTGAATGCGGGCAACGAGTTCCGGGAGGCCAAAGGGTTTGATGAGGTAGTCATCTGCGCCAGAATTAAGGCCTTCCACGCGATTTTCCATGGAATCTAGTGCACTGGTGATGATGATCGGGGTCTCATTTTCTAGAGACCGGAGTTCGGTGAGGATCTTCAGTCCGTCCATTCCAGGGACCATGAGATCGAGGACGATGGCGTCGTATTTATTCGTGGTGGCGAACTCGAAGCCCTCTTTGCCGTTCGCCGTGGAGTCCACTGCATAGCCGGTATCCTTAAGGTGTTCCGTAATGGATTCACGGAGGGGGGTGTAGTCTTCAACTAAAAGGATGCGCATGTCGGGATCAGGATCTTAGAGGATCAGAAGTCAGAAGGGGAATGCTAAAGTGCCGGAGGAAAAAGTGATTTTATAATGAGGGGTCGGCTTGCTCCTCTCTGGAATTTGGTTCACGGTTCTTTCTCGCAGCATGATCGAAACTTGGCAGCAAATAGCACTCGTCGTCCTCGTGGTCGCCGTCTTCGCGAGCTTTGTGAAGGAGTGGCTCTCCGCGGAGGTCGTCTCGCTGAGCGCGCTCGTGATCTGCGTGTTGCTCGGAGTGCTGCCGATCGCGGTCTCGAGCCCTTCGCCTGATCTCACTGGTGCGGAGCTTGCCGAAGCACTTCGCCGTTTCAATGCCGACGCACTCCGAGTCTTCGCTCATCCCGCTCCTATCACGGTGGCTTGCATGTTTGTGCTGAGTGCTGCGCTGGATCGCACCGGAGTTGTTGAAATCCTGGGTAATTGGTTTGAAAAGGTGGCAGCTACATCCCCGACCCGGATGCTTGTGGTGATGATTCTCATCGTAGCTGCGCTCTCTGGCTTTATGAATAACACCCCGGTGGTGGTGGTCTTCCTTCCTATTGTCCTCGCGATTTGCCGGAGGAAAGATTGGAAGGCTTCGAAATTTCTCATCCCGCTTTCCTATGCTGCGATTGTGGGTGGCACGACGACGATCATCGGAACTTCGACGAATCTCGTAGCTTCTGGAATTGCGTCGGCGCATAGCCCAGATTTGGCTTTTTCGATGTTCGAGGTCACCAAGCTGGGTCTCGTTTTTGTGGCGGTGACCTTCATCTATCTCATCACGATCGGGAAAAAGCTGCTGCCGGATCGCGTGACGCTGGCGGCGCTCATTGATTCCAAGGATTCCCGCGAGTTCATCACGAGAGCTTACGTTTCTCCGGATTCAGATCTCATTGATCAGAAAATCACCGAGACGTATCTTAAGAAGATGAAAAAGGCGCGCGTCATCGATGTCGTGCGTGATGGGCAGCGGGTTCAGACGGCGCTGAATGAAATCGTCTTGGCGGAATCCGACGAGATCATTTTAAAAGGAAAGCTCGAGGAAATCATGAGTCTCTCGAAAGAGGAGGGAATGACGGCGATGAAAGGTGACCTCGGTTTGGAGGGAGTCCGCACTGAAAGCGCGGTCCTGATGGAGGGAATTATCGGGCCGGATTCGAGCATGGCAGGGCGCAGTTTGCGTGAGCTGAATTTTAGGCAAAAATTTGGCGTGATCATCGTGGCGGTTCATCGCCGAGGAAAGAATCTTCAAGCCCGCTTCGAGGATGTGAAGCTCGCCTTTGGTGACACTCTTCTCGTGCAAGGGCCCGCAGCGCGGATGCAGCAGCTTTTCCAGGAGAAGGACTTTGTGAACCTCTCCGAGCCGAAGCAGCAGATCGTGCGGAAGAAAAAAGCTCCGCTCGCGATCGCTGCGCTTCTTGCTTTCATGATCCTTGGCGCGTTAGGTGGTTCAGGTGTGATTCCGCCGATCCCGATCGTGCTCGTGGCGCTCACGGCTGCGGTCTTTGTGCTAGCGACTCGTTGCCTTGATCCGAGCGAGGCTTATCAGGCGATCGAGTGGAAGGTGCTCTTTATGATCATCGGCATGCTCGGGCTTGGCAAAGCGCTCGAGTTTTCCGGAGTTGCCATGATTTTGGCGAATTCGGTCGTTGGCACGGTGGGGGATGCCGATCCACGCATTCTCATCGCCGCCTTTTATCTTCTCGCCGCGGTGATGACAGAAATGGTGAGCAACAATGCGGTGGCGGCTCTGCTCACTCCGCTCGCGATTATTGTGAGCGACCAGTTGGGAGTCGATGCTCGGCCCTTTATTGTCGCGGTCATGTTTGGCTCCTCAGCCAGCTTCGCGACGCCCATCGGCTACCAGACGAACACCTTTGTTTACGGGGCAGGGGGCTATAAATTCGGCGACTTTTTTAAGGCGGGATTCCCCCTTGCTGTGATTCTTTGGATCATTGCCAGCTTCTTGATTCCCGTGATGTGGCCACTCTAGGTGCGAAGAGGTTGACCGACCTCGGTCTCGGCGTTATTGCTGCTTCAACGTTATGAAGGACCCAATCACTGTCTCAATCACCGGAGCCGCCGGACAAATCGGCTACGCTCTCCTCACTCGCATCGCTTCAGGTTCCATGTTTGGCCCTGATCAGCCCGTGAATCTCCGTCTTATCGAGATCGAGCCAGCGATGAATGCGCTTGCAGGAACTGTGATGGAGCTTGATGACTGCGCCTTTCCTCTCCTCAATGAGATCGTCCCTACCTGTGATCTCGCCGAAGGATTCACCGGTTCTGACTGGGCTCTCCTCGTAGGTTCCGTGCCACGCAAAGCGGGTATGGAGCGTGCCGACCTTCTCGGCATCAATGGTAAGATTTTCACTGGCCAAGGCCAAGCGATCGCCGCAAATGCTGCTCCCGGCGTCCGCACGCTCGTCGTAGGAAACCCCTGCAACACGAACTGCCTGATCGCGATGAACAATGCTGCTGGCATCCCGAACGACCAGTTCTTCGCAATGACGCGTCTCGATGAGAACCGCGCGAAGAGCCAACTCGCAGCGAAGGCCGGCGTGCACAATAGCGCGGTGAGCAACATGTGCATCTGGGGCAACCACTCCGCAACTCAGTATCCTGATTTCACCAATGCCAAGATCGATGGCAAGCTCGTGACTGACGTCATCAGCGACCGCGCTTGGCTTGAGGGCGAGTTTATCTCCACTGTCCAGCAGCGTGGTGCCGCTATTATTGCAGCACGTGGCCAAAGCTCCGCGACTTCCGCTGCGAATGGCGTCGTTGATACTGTCCGCTCGCTCACTACTCCAACTCCTGAGGGAGACTGGACCAGCGTCGCAGTCTGCTCTGATGGTTCCTACGGTATCCCCGAGGGTCTCATCGCTTCCATGCCCATCAAGTCTGATGGCAAGAACTGGAGCGTCGTCCAAGGCGTCGAGCTGGATGAGTTCTCTCGCGGCAAGGTCGATGCTTCTGTTGCTGAACTCAGTGAAGAGCGCGAGGCCGTCAAGGATCTCATTCCTTCATAAAATAGGAAAAATAAAACCGCAGATGAACAGGATAAACACAGATCCCAGATCTGAAAAATCCCATTCATCCCATTGATCTGCGGTTTAAGATCCCCCTCATCCAAGTTTTTTAAATGTCAGCTCCTCTCACCATCGCAGGCCGCCAGTTCCGCTCGCGGCTCATGCTCGGCACGGGTAAATTTCCCTCGCTCGAGCTCATGCGCGATGCGCTGGAGGCCAGTGGCACCGAGATCGTCACCGTGGCACTCCGCCGCGCCGATCTCAGTGGGGAAAAGGATCCCTTTTCCAACATCCTCGACTTCGTCGATCCCGAAAAATACCTCATTTTGCCCAACACCAGTGGTGCGATGAATGCCGAGGAAGCAGTGCGCCTTTCTCGACTCGCCGCCGCCGCCGGTTTGCCGAAATGGGTGAAGCTCGAGATCCACCCGGACCCGACTTACCTTCTTCCTGATCCCATCGAGACGCTCAAGGCGGCTGAGATTTTGGTCAAAGAAGGCTTCACCGTTCTGCCTTACATCAATGCCGATCCCGTGCTCGCCAAGCGCTTGCAGGATGTCGGCGTCGCCACCGTCATGCCCCTCGGCGCTCCCATCGGGACGAACAAGGGAATCACGACGAGGGATCAGATCCGCATCATCATTGATCAGGCGGAAGTTCCTGTTGTCGTCGATGCCGGAATTGGTGCACCGAGTCACGCTGCTGAAGCGATGGAGCTCGGTGCAGATGCGGTCCTCGTCAACACAGCCATCGCGATTGCTTCCGATCCTTGTGTGATGGGTCGCGCCTTTGCCAAAGCGACCGAAGCAGGCCGCGAAGCCTACGAACTCGGTCTTCCCGCGATCATTGAGGAAGCCTCTGCCACCAGCCCGCTTACGGGCTTCTTGGCGGACTAAATTTAAGATGACTGTCAACCGCAGACGCTTCCATGCCTTCAACCGGCCATGGATGTGGATTGCGGTTTTCTTTTTGGGTCTCTTTTGGGGTGGTAGATTAGTGACGGGCTACCTCTCCTATCAGGAGGAGGTGTTCGATGAGGATGTGGTCTTGCGCTTTCTGGATCGAGAGATGCTCTTTCTGGATTCTGGTGAAAAAGGGAACCGCTTCCACGATTGGTGGACGGGCCGGAGCGATCTTGAGATTGAGCTCAGTGAATTAGAGAGTCTCATTCCAGAGGATGATTACGTGTGGCAGGCGTGGGATGGAGAATATGCCATAACCGCTCTCAAAAACCGAGTTGCGAGCAGTCGCGGCGAAGAAGTGGAGCCCTACAAATGGCTCGAATCCTGGCCTCGCGATGAGGCGCGAGAGGATCTCCTCGAGCTCGAATATCCCGCCTTCATGGCGAAGCTCTATCTCAGCGGGGGAGAGGATCTGGAAATTCGCGCACTTTATGAAAGGCAGGCCGCTACTCAGCTTTACCGATCCTATCTCATCCAGGGCTTCGATTTACTGATGCTGCTGGGGTCACTTTTTGTGCTGCGGCGCGCCTTCTTACGCCCTCAGAAAATGCTCCCGCGCTTTCCTGAGCTTTGGTCACCGGCACTTTTGCTTACCGTTTTCTTTGCCACCGGAATCGGGGCGACTCTCTTTTATGATCGGCTTGCGATGTCTCTCTACCTGCTTCCCGAGGGGGTTTATTGGCCGTGGACTGCTGCAGATTTCATGTGGCGAGCGCTCCCGACTTTCTTGATGGGGCTCATTCTCTTCAATTCGCCTAAGGCGATGTGGCGGAGTTTTGGTCTCGACCGACCCGTCGCGTGGAGTTGTCTTCTCGTCGCCTTTGGGTTCAGCTTCATCTTCAACTGGGTGCAGTATTATGCGGGTGGCACTGGGGAGGTGGACCCCAGCGATTACTTTTTTTACCCCGATCCTGAATTGTCAGATCTCTTCAGCGGTCTCCTGAGTGGAGTGATTGCGGCGCCCATTTTTGAGGAGGCTGTCTTTCGAGGCTTCTTGTTTCTAGGTCTCCAGAAAAGGATCGGTGTGACCGGCGCTGCCGTGATTTCCTCGCTCCTCTTTGGCGTCATTCATATCCAGTATGACTTTTGGGCTATTTTCAATGTCACCATTTTTGGTTTCATCTGCACCTGGCTGGCTTGGCGGACGCAGTCGATCAAGACGGGGATCATCTTCCACATGATCTACAACCTGCTCATCACCATCGATGTTTACCTGCTTTACCAGATGCCTCTGAAATAGGGAGGTGAGGGAGCTTGTGAAATATTTCACAAAGTGGTTGAGGACTGAGAAACTACGGGTATTCTCCGGCTGTAGCCATGGTCGATTCCAACCCTAATGTCGCGCACACTTCCTACGATTCTAAGATCGAGGGAAACATCATCATCACGCGGGTAGACGCCGCGATTAACTGGATGCGTAAGAACTCGCTCTGGCCCATGCCGATGGGCTTGGCTTGCTGTGCGATCGAGCTGATGGCGACCGCTTCTTCCCGCTTTGATATTTCCCGTTTCGGTGCAGAGGTCATGCGCTTCTCGCCTCGTCAGGCGGATGTCATGATTGTCGCAGGCACCGTGACTTACAAAATGGCCCTCGCGGTCAAGCGCGTCTGGGATCAGATGCCCGAGCCTAAGTGGTGCATCGCCATGGGCGCATGTGCTTCCTCCGGTGGCATGTATCGCAGCTATGCCGTGCTGCAGGGGATTGACCGTCTTATCCCAGTGGATGTTTACATTTCAGGCTGTCCTCCGCGTCCTGAGGCCCTCATCGAAGGTCTCATGAAGCTGCAGTCTAAGATTGATGAAGAGGAGTCTCTCATGGCTCAGAAAAAAGAACCTGTAGAAGCTTAAGACGATGAGTGCCCTCGCAGATGCCCAAGCCTTGACCTCAGGAGAGGTTGTTGAATTTCGTGGTGAGACGTCGATTACCGTCGCTCTTGCTGATCTCAAAGAGACGTTGAAAAAGTGTCATGCCGAGCAGGGTTACGAACTGCTTCTTGATATCTCCAGTGTCGATCACTTCGGCGAAGAGCCTCGCTTCGAGATGGTCTATGAGCTCGCGACTCTCGATGACTCTAAGCACCTTCGCGTCAAAGCGAAGGCCGCTGAAGACGAAGACGTTCCTACCGTCAGCGACATCTGGCTCACTGCCAATTGGCACGAGCGTGAGGTTTACGACATGATGGGCATCAAGTTCGCCGGTCACCCGCAGATGGAGCGCATCCTGATGTGGGAGGGTTTTCCCTACTTCCCGCTTCGCAAAGATTTCCCACTCGCCGGTAAGGAGAGTGAAATGCCTGAAGTCGCCTTCTCCGGAGTGGCACCTCTCGAAGGCGGACCTTTCGTCACCAGCCCCGGCTCCACTCGTGAAAACGGCGAGCCGAGAGCGAAGGGGGAGAGTTAGCTGGTTTTGCAGTGGGATTAAAGAGGTGGCGCGACCTTTCGGTCGCGCAATAGCCTAGAGAAAGATCTTCTTACCATCGTTCTCCGAGCTCTCGTAGACCGCGCGGATGAGCTCGACTGATTTACGAGCTTCGGTAGCGCTGGTTGATGGCTCACGGCCTTCGGCGATCGCTTGCACGACTTCCTCGAAGTTGCGCTGGTGCTGGTAGGAGTTGATCGCAGTCGGGTCATTCGCGCCCAAGCCTGCTTCTTGGCCCTTCATGAGGCTGTTTTTTATTTCAGCATCCTCTGGCTTCTCGTTCATGAAGTCCCAGATCTCGAAGGCTTCATCAGCAAGGAAGACGGAGCCTTCGGTTCCAGCGAGCTGGACGCGTGCGGGGTGGCCGTCTTTTGACCAGGTGCAGGTGGAGGCTTCGATGACGCCGCGCGCGCCGCTCTCGAACTCAAGCATGGCGACGCAGTGGTCTTCTACCTCGATGCGCTCGTGCGCGAGGCAGACGGTGTTTGCCTGCACGGATTTCACGGGACCGGCGAGATAGAGGAGGGCATCCACGGTGTGGACGGATTGATTCATGAGCGAACCGCCACCATCGAGGGCCCAAGTGCCACGCCAGCCAGCGGAGTCGTAGTAGGCCTGATCGCGATACCACTTCACGTAAGCGGAAGCAGAGGAGAGGGTTCCGAAGCGGCCTTCATCAGCAGCTTTCTTAAAGGCGTCCATACCAGGGTGGAAGCGGCGGTTGAGGACGGCGGCGAGCGTCTTGCCATTCGCCTTGGCGGCTTCCATGAGCTGGTCGATGCGTTCAAGAGTGATCTCAAGCGGCTTTTCCACAATCGCGTGCTTCCCAGCATTCAGGGCGGCAAGAGTCGGGTCGAGGTGCGCGCCGCTGGGAGTTCCTACGGTGACGATCTCCAGCTCAGGGTCGGCGAGGAATTCCGCCATGTCCGAGTAG
>JALZWA010000178.1 GCA_023299815.1 Akkermansiaceae bacterium | reverse complement strand
GAGTGCTGCTCCGGCTGCTGCTCGAGAGAGCTGCAGTAGCCGGGCTTGCATACTGTTGTTGATAAGCGGCAGCGGCAGCACTTTGCCCCGAAGGATGTGGCACCATGCCCACTCCATAAGGAACATAAGCATCAGTGGCACTCACCAGCGGAGGATCGGGCGCACAAGCAGCGAAAATGGCGACCGCAACAACTGCGATACCAGGAAAGATTAGAGAACGATTTCTCATTAGGCTAGAAAACTAGCACACATGCTCTCCTATGGAAAGGACGGAGAAAAAAAACTTAAGGTTTGTTAAATAAATTCACGACTTACTGAGATAGCGTGAATCCCGAGGGCATGCCGCAGCGCACTTCTTGCGTCTTTATCATGTCGTGTTATAGCCCTCTTGGATGAGTGCCGGTTCCCCTAAGGACCTTTGGCGTGGGTTGAGCTTACCCACGTGGGGAGAACTGCGCACCCGCATCTCGGATTCCAAGAAATCCCCCCTCGTCTTGGGCACCTGCGATCCCGCCGCGCAGGGCTATCTCATCTCATCTCTGATTGACAGCAAGCCGAAGCACCGGATCTGGATTCTCTGCCCCCATGCCCGCCGCCGCGACCAGCTCGCCGATGAGTTTGCCTTCTGGAAATCACCCACTCTCGTTCTTGCCGACCCGACGGTGGTGGTGGAAAATGAAATCGTCGATCCCGACCGCGAAGCCGAGCGGACTTCGACCTTCCACCGCATCGCGGCCAACCCCCTCGCTCCCGTTCTCCTCTCACGGCAGTCTTGGCAATCGGCCGCTCCGCAGCGTGAGCAACTTTCAAAAAGCGAACTCACACTCGAAGTCGGTCAAGAGATCTCGCCAGAGGAACTCATCGCGTGGCTTGAGGAGCGCGACTTCGAGGAAGAGCCCCAGATTTTCCAGCGACTACAATATGCCAAGCGCGGCGGCATTCTCGATTTCTTCCCGCCACAAGCCACGAGCCCGCTGCGCGTGGAATTTTTCGGCGATGAGATCGAATCGATCCGCGAGTTCAGCGTCGAAACTCAGACCACCACACGCCGGATGGAACGGGTGGAAATTGGTTCAAAGACACCTGATCTGACCGAACCACTTTCGAGCTGGTTCGAGCCGAATGACATCATCATTTCTGTAGATGAAGACGATAACGAAGTGGCTCATATCCTCGTCTCGGAAGCGCCCCATGACACCTGGAACGCCGACCTTTTCCCCTCACCCGCTGCGGGTTTTGAAGCGGGTGACTTTGTCCTCGCCGACTCCAGCCGCACCCTCTTCCTCGCGCAGCTTGCAGATTGGAAAAAAGAAGGATGGAGCATCGGCCTCGTCACCCCGAGCAAGGCCGAGCAGAATCGCTTTTTAGAAGTCATCGAGCGTAAAAAAAGCGATTTCCTCTGTGTTGAGGGCCGCCTCGCAAAAGGCTTCGTCGCTCCCCAGCTCAAGCTCGTCATCCTCTCCACCCTAGAAATCTTCGGTCGCCAGCATCTCCCCGGTGCACGACAGAAGGAAAAGCTCGCCCAGCAGCGAAACACCGCCGCACTCGCAGGCGTGCACGAGCTCGATGAAGGAACCCTCGTGGTCCATGCCGATTATGGCATCGGCGAGTTCATTGGCCTGATCGATGGCGAAGGCGGCCGCGAGGAACTCGGGATCGAATACGACAGCGGTGCCACGCTTCACGTCCCCATTGATCAAAGCCACCTCGTCTCCCGCTACGTCGGCATCGGAGGAGGCACGCCTAAGCTCAACAAACTCGGCGACAAGAAGTGGAAAAAAGCGCGCAAGATCGCCGAAGCCGCCGTCTTAGATTACGCAGCGCAGCTTCTCCGCCTCCAAGCCGAGCGCGACTCACAAACCGGCCGCGTCCACCCACCGGACGGCCAGTGGATGCAGGAATTCGAGAGCGCCTTTCCTTACACCGAGACACCCGATCAACTCAAAGCCATCGAGGCAGCGAAGGTCGATATGGAATCCTCCCGCCCCATGGATCGGCTCATCTGTGGCGATGTCGGCTTTGGTAAAACTGAGGTCGCGATCCGTGCCGCATTTAAGGCTGTCACCGGAGGATCGCAGGTCGCCATTCTCGCCCCCACCACCGTCCTCGCGGAGCAGCACGCGCGCACCTTCCGCGAGCGCATGAGCGACTACCCGGTCCGCATTGACCTCCTGAGCCGGCTCCAATCTCCCGCCGAAATCCGCGACACGCTGGAGGGGTTAGAAAATGGCAAAGTCGATATCGTCATCGGCACCCACCGGCTTCTTTCAGGCAGCATTACTTACAAAAAAATCGGCCTCCTCGTGGTCGATGAAGAGCAGCGCTTCGGCGTCCGCCACAAGGAGCTCCTCAAAGAGCGCTTCCGCCTCATCGACGTCCTCACACTCTCGGCCACGCCCATTCCCCGCACCCTCTACCTCTCACTCATGGGCGCACGGGACATGTCTACCATCGACACCGCCCCGCCGAACAGACTTCCCGTCCAGACCTCCATCGTCAGCTACGATGAACGACTCATCCGGAATGCCATCCGCCGAGAACTCACGCGCGGCGGGCAAGTCTTCTTCCTTCACAACCGCGTCGGAACCATCGAGATGATGAAGTCGAAAATCCAAGACCTCGTCCCGGAAGCAAAGGTCGTCATTGGCCACGGACAAATGGATAAAGAGGACCTCGAACACGTGATGCACACCTTTGTGGCGGGCGAGGCCGATGTCCTCCTCGCCACCACCATCATCGAGAGCGGCATCGACATCCCGAATGCCAACACCATCCTCATCGACCGCGCCGACCGCTTCGGCCTCGCCGATCTTTACCAACTCCGAGGCCGCGTGGGCCGAGCTGGCCGCCGCGCTTATGCCCTCCTCCTTTTGCCCAATGACCTCATCGCAGGCGGCAATGCCAAGAAGCGGCTCAGCGCCATCAAACAATACACCGAACTCGGATCCGGCTTTAAGATCGCCATGCGCGACCTCGAGATCCGCGGCGCAGGCAGCCTCCTCGGCACCAAGCAATCCGGCCACATCACCGCCGTGGGATTCGAACTCTACTGCCAACTCCTCCACCAATCCGTAGATCAGCTTCAGGGAAAAACGAAGAGCCTGCGTGCCGACGCCGTCGTCAAAATCGACTTCCTCGAATTCTCCGAGACCGCGCATTTGGAAAAAAAGACCCGCCTCCCCGCCTTCTTCCCACGCACTTACGGCCCCGACCCCGAGATGCGCGTCGCAGCCTACCGCCAGCTCGCCTCCACCCAGACAGAGAAAGAGCTCGATCAGCTTAAAAAAGACTGGCGCGACCGCTTCGGCCGCATTCCAGCACCTGTCCGCGCTATTTTAGAAGTCAACCGCATCCGCATCGTCGCCTCCTCCAAGGGCGTCCAAGCAGTCGAAATCAAGAACGACCGCCTCATGCTGGTCCGAAATGGCGATTATTTGCTCCCCGCAGACGGCAAGTTTCCTCGCTTGAGTTCTTCAAAATTGACGACTAAACTTAGCGAAGCTATTCACCTGCTCCAAACCCTCTAGACCTCCAAAAATGCGATTTTTAGCAACCCTCTCCCTCGTGGCGGCAGCTGCCACGAGCATTTCCTCCGGCGCCATTAAGGTTAATGGCATCGCCGCCACCGCGAATGGCGAACTCGTCACCATGAACGAGCTCATGATCAAGCTCGCCCCCATGCAGTCCATCCTGATGGCTCAGTCTCCTCGCCGAGGCGCAGCCTACGAGAAGACCCTCAGCGAGATGCGGACCAAGATTCTCGATGAACTCATCGACCGCACCATCATCTACTCCGAATACAAGGATCGCCTCAATGCCATCCCAGAGCACGTCGTCGATGAGGAAATTGAAAAATTCATCCAAAGATCCTACGCCGGAGACCGGAAGCTCTTCCGTAACTATCTGAAAGCGACCAACCTGAATTTCGCCCAGTTTAGAGAGCAGCAGCGCAAGGAAATCCTTGTATCGGTCATCAAGAGCCAGCAGTTCGGTGATCCTCCACCTCCGACCGATGCCGAGCTTCGTCTGGAATATAAGGACTGGGCCATCGCAAACCGCGATCGAACGAAAGACGTCGCCACCTATCGCAAGATCTACATTTCTAAAACTGATCGCTTTGACATGGCCGTCACCCCTGAAGGACAACTCACCCTTGCGGAGGACATTATTAAGCAGATCAAAGCCGGTTCAGACTTCCCCACTCTTGCCAAAAAACATTCAAAGGATTCAAAACGCGAGGTAGGCGGCCTTTGGGAAAATGTCCCCCGCACCGATCTTAACATGGAGTTCGGCTACCTTGTCTTCGAGAGTAAGGGCAGCGAGGTCATGGGCCCTTTCGAAGACCAGCGTGGCTTCACCCTTTTCAAAGTCATCGACCGGAAATATGGCCCAGCCAAGGCCCTTGGCGAGGTTAAGAAAGAGATGAAGCAGCGCGTCAACAATAAGAAAAAGAACGCCAAGTTCGAAGCTTGGATGAAGAAGATTCGCGATCGTGTCCAGATCAAGAAGATGATCAAATAAGCGCTATGCAAACCGCTGTCTATGCTGGGAGCTTCGATCCTCCAACCAATGGCCACCTCTGGATGATCCGGCAGGGCTTGGAGTTATTCGACCGCCTCGTCGTAGCCATCGGTAGCAATCCCGGGAAGAGCTACACCTTCTCCGTCGAAGATCGTCTCCAGCTTCTTAGGGAGTCGATCCCCTCCTGCGAGCGCCTCACCATCACCAACTTTGATAATCGTTACCTTGTTGATTATGCCAATGAGGTCGGCGCGCAGTTCATCCTGCGAGGCATCCGCTCGCCTCAGGATTATGAATACGAGCGCATGATGCGGCACATCAATGCCGACATGGCTCCAGAGATTCAAACCACTTTTCTGATGCCCCCTCGCGAAATCGCAGAACTTTCCTCCAGCATGATCAAGGGTCTCACCGGCCCCGATGGATGGGAAAAGACGGTCCGCCGCTACGTCCCTCCTGCTGTCTTCACAGCCCTGGAGGAAGA
>JALZWA010000177.1 GCA_023299815.1 Akkermansiaceae bacterium | reverse complement strand
TCTATTCTGCTCATAGCAACAGATTTGAAGAGGTCTCATTCTGTTTCTAGCCTCCCAAGGCCTCATGAAATCAATACCTTGCGGGTCATTCAGAGGCTGGCACTAAATATTGCGTAATCCCTGGCTTGATCGCCCTGACTCACTACCGGGGAGCGAGCCGTTGACGATGCAGGTTTCGAGGCGTAATCTTTCTTAACAGAGTAAATCCCTCTTCTGCTCTTTGCCTTACTATTTTCCCTCCATGAATATCGTTCGATTTCTCATCTCCGGGTTCGCCTTCACCACCGGCATCCACGCTCAGACCACTTTCATCGACTCAAGCTTCGATGGGGTGGCCAATGACAGCAACGGCGGGTTCGATATTCTCTCAAACACCCAAGCCGATCGCAGCGGGGCGTCGTGGAACCAGGTCACGGGCTTCATCAACCGTGGCTCCGAAAACAACTCCACCGCCGGGGCAGTCTCCACCACCACGATCGACATCCCTTCCGTGGGGAGTGCTCCGCTTATCCTGACCGCTGATTTCGAAAGCGCCTCCGGCTTTCTCGGGGCCAATGGATTCTTCATCGGATTTCAAGAAGCGCCTGGCGGAGCGAATGCCGGGGGCAACCTTTGGAACAATCTCGGCCCGGCCTTCGGAGTCGTGATCGACGGCGGAAACCGACTCGGCACCTACGTGGTCGCGCCTGGCGGCAACCCCGGCACAGCGGCATTTCAAGATTCCCCCGCCTTTGGCACCACCACTTTGGCATCTATGGAGGACGGCTTCACTGTCACTCTCTCGGTTGCTGCCAGCGGATGGGAGATCACGCTCACTGGACTGCAAACCTCCGGCGGCGCACTCATCACGGGAGGCTCAGGAACCTGGGAGGATGTCGCTTTTGACTTCGCCGACTTTACCAGTGACATGCGTGCCGCCTTCACCACTCAGGGAAATGGTGGAGGCTCGCTCGATCTGGCCAACGTCACGGTGGTCTCTGTTGCCGCCACTGACACCGACATGGATGGGATGACCGATGCCTATGAGACTGCCAACGGCACCAACCTCAACCTCAACGACGCCGCACTCGACCAAGACAATGACGGACTCAGCAATCTGCAAGAATTTCTCGGCCAAAACTCCTCCGACGTTCTCACCGGTTTCGGCCAAACCCTCTCCGGCACCGCGGATACCGATGACGATAATCTCGACGACGGCGATGAAGTC
The DNA here is from genome assembly GCA_023299815.1 of Akkermansiaceae bacterium. Classification (GTDB taxonomy): domain Bacteria; phylum Verrucomicrobiota; class Verrucomicrobiia; order Verrucomicrobiales; family Akkermansiaceae; genus SW10. The sequence continues at coordinate 2,252 of JALZWA010000177.1, read as the reverse complement.
GACGGCAGCTTGAACCCGTGGACGGCAGGCTCCTTGGCAGCTCCTCCAGGTGAGCCCACTAATCCCAACGAACCAGATTCTGATGGAGACGGCAGCAATGATGATGTCGAAATCGCCAACAACACAGATCCGAATAATCCACCGCCCAACACCGGCCCCGTCTTCCCCTTCGTGGACAGCGACGGTGATAGTTTCAGCGACATCGCCGAAAGCGCTTTTGGGTCCAGCCCCAGCGACCCCGCCGACAGCCCCGATCACTCCTCCTCTCCCACCAGACCTAACGTCGTCATCATCTATGCTGATGACATGGGCCTCGGCGACATGTCCGCTTACGGTGACCTCTTCGGCACTCCCAGCCCCGCCGTCACTCCGCACATGGACGCGCTCGCCGCGGAAGGCACTCTTTTCACACAAGCCCACTCATCCAACGCCGTCTGCACCCCCAGCCGCTATTCTCTCCTCACTGGAAAATACAACTGGCGCGAATTCGATGGCATCTCCAAGCATTACGGATTCTTTTCCGCCGCCGTCCCGGAAGTCCCCTTGGCGAGCGACGTCACGATCGCGGAGTTTCTCAAGACCCAAGCTTACGACACCGCCGCCTTCGGAAAATGGCACCTCGGCGGCGCGTGGTTCGCACCCGGCGGTGACAACCGAATCACCGGTAACCCCACCGTCTCCACCGCCGTCGACTGGGCTCGCCCGGTGGAAGACCACGCCGTCTCCCACGGTTTCGACATTTACCGCGGACTCGCCGCCTCCATCAACTTCGGCCCCTACGTCTACCTCGAAAACGATCGCAATCAGATCTGGGACGCCTCTCTCAATGGGGGCAGTGGTGCCTTCCGTGACGCGACCAATTCCGACACCTTCCAACAGCTCACGACAGCCAACCTCAACTCGTCTGTGGTCGGTGCCACCGACTCCCGTGCTAGTCTCGGCGACCCCACTTACCGTCAGGTCGATGCCGGCCCCTTCATGATTACTCAAGTTGAAGAGTTCATTGCCGACCGCGCAGCCAATGCTGACCCCGATCCATTCTTCGCCTACGTCTCCCTCTACTCGCCCCATAAGCCATGGGCTCTCACCGCCCCATTCATCGGAGCCGATAGCGCCGCCGGATTCCACTACGCCGACTTCATGCGCGAGATCGACGATCGCATCGGCCGCGTCATCGATGCCATTGACAATGCCGGATTCCACGACAACACGATCATCATCATCACGAGCGACAACGGTCCCGAGAACACCGCCATGTCCCAAAGCCTCACCTTCGGCAAGGATCCCAACGGCCCCCTCCGTGGCAACAAGCGGGATGTTTGGGAGGGTGGAACCCGCGTTCCCTTCGTCGTTCGTTGGCCAGGACAGGCTGCGGCAGGGATGAAGGTCAGCGCCCCCATCTGGCAGGGCGACATTTTCGCCACGGTGGCCGCTTACCTAGGGGTCGATCTCCCAAGCACGACTGCTCCCGACGGTGAAAGCTTTCTCAACCTCATCCGTGGACAACAAAAGCCAGCTCCACAGCGCGGCAGTGTCGTGGTGTCCTCGATTCGCGGCGACCTCGGTCTCAAGACGTCCGACGGCTGGAAATTCATCGATGCCACCGCGGGAGGACACAATATCTCTTGGGATTCCGACAACAACGTCCTCCCAAATCCTGAGGGCATTGACCAAGGTCTGCCTAAACAGCTCTTCCACCTCGATCTGGACCTCGGTGAGGACAATAACCTCATTTCCAGCCTCAGTAACGATGCCGCGATCCGGAGCGAGCTCACCACCCTCGCTGGTTCCGACTTGCTCGCTACCCTTGACCAACTCCGCACCACCTCGACGTCCGTCCTCTTTCCACGCGCTGCTGACAACGACGCCGACGAGTTGCCGAACTCTTACGAACTCCTCCACGGCCTCGATCCCAACTCCCCGAAAGACAGCCTCGGCGATCTCGACGGAGATGGATCGAACAATCTCACAGAGTTCATCGCCGGCACCGATCCCAGTGATCCTAGTGACCTCTTCCAGATCACCAACCTTCAGGACTCCGCCACCGAGATCACCGTCACCTGGCCCAGCGTGACCGGTCGCAGTTATGAGGTCCAGTGGTCTACCGATCTCCAGACTTGGACAACGGACTCGACTCAACCAGCAACCGGGGGAGCTCAGTCGGCGGCCCTCGACAAAGCCGCGATCGACAACATCGATGGCACTCCCGGTAATCTTACCAAACTTTTCGTTCGGATCGAAGTGGTGAATCC
>JALZWA010000176.1 GCA_023299815.1 Akkermansiaceae bacterium | reverse complement strand
TCGATGAACTTACGACAAGCCTTGCCGGTATCGATCATTTCCTGAGCGGCCCGCTGGCGGACGCCTTCAGGATCTCCGTCGCCGTAGATTGCAGGTGAGAGGATCGCAGCGTGGCGCTCGTCGATATTATCGCAGATCGCTTGGCCGACGAGGTGGTTTGAAATGGCAAAGCAGGAGAGGTCGTTCTGCTTGAGGAGTTCCCAACGTCCTTCGACGTAGCCTTCTTCATTGAGAGCAGCTTGGACATCGAAGTGGTCGCCCCAGCAGGCGAGTTCTACTCCATCGTAGCCCATTTCTTTGACTTTAGGCAGGAGTTCAGCGAGAGGAAGGTCGGCCCATTGGCCGGTGAAAAGTGTGACGGGTCTTGGCATGGTATGAGTTGAATTATCGAGTTATCTGGGGAAAGTTTAGAGGGAAATCTTCAGGAATCAGAGGAAATCTTCATGAATCTGTGTTAAAAACCTTACCTTCTCCAAAGGACACATCTGTCAGGGAAAATCTGCATCAAAAGTCCCTTTCTCACTCTTCCAACCCGCTCTTTTTAGGAATTCGCACAAAGAGCTTGTCGATATAGAGCACGCACAAAAAGACGAGGGATACTGAAATAAGGACGGGAACGTTCCAAGTGGTTCGAATTCTAGGATTTTCGCCAGATTCACGGTAACCACCGCCATCTTCGGCATCGTGGCTCACATGCACCATTCCCGGAGTCACCGAATACCGAGCATAAGGAGTCACAAAACGTCTATCGAAATCTAAAGAGGCACCTAGCTCACTCCAAGCAAAGAAAGGTCTCTTCAATTCAGAAAGGCGGTGCAGATCAACTCGATGAACGAGACAAATCAGCACAATCGTGAAGAGAACAATGAGGAGACGTTTCATCAGTTATTTAAAAAACACATTTTCAAACTCGGAGTTCAGGCAACTGTGCCTTTTGGGATCCGCTTTAGGAGTCTGTGGAGGATGAGGCCAAGGAAAAGCCAGATAATGAGATCCAGCCACTTCCATTTCCAACTAATGGAAAAATAGAGCTTACCCGCAGCAGTCTTTTCTCCTGATGCCGTCGGTAATTCAATCACCTCCGACTGCTCGATTACCTTCGCCTCGTAGATCGGAGATCGATATCCCGTGGTTTTGCCATCTTTGTAGATATCCTGTGAAGTGTTCAGCAGAGGCTCTTTACCCTGAGTGATGAGATGACGATCAAAATATCCGCCAGCGAAAAACATCGCGGATAGGAGGAATAAGAGAATTGCGTGGGTCTTCATCTGGGTTTCGTAAGTTAGGAGAAACCCTCAAGAATCACAGTCAATCCTCATCAATCTGTGCCAAACTCACCCTACTTTAACCGACAACATTTTGGGAACCTTCAAAAGGAACTGATGTAAGAGCAAAGCCAGAATGGTAAAAAAGAGCAGATTGAGCCACTTCCACTCCCAAAGAATCTCGGCGGGCTCACTCGAAACCTCTTCAGAAAACATCTCTAATATTTCGTTGCGAGCCTCATCCGCAGAGTGGATTTTTGACTTAAACACAGGTGCCTTTGCTATATAAATCGGAGACTCATATCTCCAATCACGCGAACTAAAAAACTCTTCTTCCGTAGCAAAAAATGGCCCATACTGCGGAGTGGACAGCCTACCTTTGTCAATCCACCCCAACACAAAAAACAAGAGCGCTGTCAAAAGAATGACGACAACTTGAACCTTCATGCTCCCCCCTCCTCCCAAGGGTTCAAAACATGTAGCCCAAGACCCTCAAAATCAGCCACGTTCCGCGTCACCAAAGTCAGATCATAGACCTTTGCTGTTGCGGCAATTAAAGCATCTTCAGCTGTCCTTGTTCGGAGAGCTAAAATCCGACCGGCTTCTTCTGCTATTTCGGGATCAACCAAGATTGTCCTGCCACCAAACTTCCCTTTGAGCGTCTCGCTAAGCCAGCGCTCAAGGTGATCAGCAAACCGTTGGTCACTTTTCTCAATCTTGTTAATTCCCTTTCGAATTTCGGTAAGTGAAATCACGCTCAAGAAGCAAACAGTTTCGTCGATTGACTTCTGCCACTTCGCCACAGCAGGATCGCATCGTTTCCGATTTCGAAGCTCCGAGAGAACATTCGTATCGAGTAGATAAAACATTACTTCAATGTCACCTCACGAGATGGAGTCTCGCCACGCTCAAATTCAAAGTCTTCTCTATCGTATTCCTCAAAAACCTCATGACCCAAGGCATCCAAGAGCTCTCTTGGCTGGGCTTGGCTAATTAAAGCCACCTCCCTCTTCACCAAGTCAGTCACCCAGACCGAAAAGGAAGTTCCTGCACCAGCAGCGCAATTCTTTGCGCGTTCGCCTACGGAACCATCTAACTTTAGAGTCACATTCATATTTGCAAGATAGCACGAAAACACAGAGATCCAAGCTTAAGCCTGAGCACCTAAGAAAGCCTCAAACTTCGGAAGCATCGCATCGTAAATCTCCTTCGCTCCCGCTTCCGGCTCAATCGTCGACCCCGCTTGCACCTGGCTGAACTGCGCCTCGAGAGATTCCAGTTTCACTCCCGTCGCATGCGCTGCCCTCATCCCCGCACCAATCGCAGCAGAACCCGGAACATCAAGACGATCCACGGGCACTCCAAAGACATTCGCAATCACTTGCGCGATCCCATCGTTTTGCGAAGCACCTCCCGTGATCGAAATTCGCGTCGGCTCAATCCCGAGCCAGCCGTAATGCAGACGCATGTTTAAAAACTGACCTTCGAGAACTGCGCGCACCGCCTGAGCCGCAGTCGGAGTCCCCTCTTCCGAGAAAACAGGACCACCGGTATCGAGACGCGGCGTAATTTCTGGTTCATAAAAAGGCAGCATCATGAGGCCGTCATTCCCGAGAGGAGTTTCGGCGAGAGCTTCCTTTTCAAAAGCCGACCACTCTAGATCGAATTCCTTTTTCACCGCTTCACGAGCGAGCGAGCCGTTCTTGAAACAGATGAGACTCATGTAACCGCCGATGGGATTTCCAAAGGCGTGACCGAAGCCTTGAGGATCGGTCCGCGCTTCCAGCATCGCGGCAAATAGCGTGTCACTGGTGCCGAGGCTGATGACGACCTTCCCCGGACGGGCTGCGCCCATTCCAACCAAGCTACAAGGGTTATCGCCAGACCAAATGATGGTTCGGCAATCAGGACTGAAGCCATATTTCTC
>JALZWA010000175.1 GCA_023299815.1 Akkermansiaceae bacterium | reverse complement strand
AAAAATGTTGTTTTCCTGACTCCTTCGGATCCTGCTTACGATTTCGATGGTTTCGCCGCTCTCGCTGAAAAGGCTGAGGCGGTCGTCCACTTCGGAATCCGCACCAATGCCACCGCATGGGCTGCCAACTGGCACATTCCTGCTCGTCACTTCCTTGAAAGCTGGGGTGATGCAAGTTCCGCTTCCGGTGTTCTCTCTCTTATCCAGCCAATGATCTTCATGCCTTATCAGGCAGTGTCAGAGCTGGAACTCCTCGTCGTCCTTAATGGCGGTGATTTCCCGACTGGCGAATTCTCTCCAGCAATGACTGAGGTGAAGAAGACCTTCGCCGCAGTTTCCGGTAAGGATACCGACGAAGCATGGCGCGAAGCTCTTAAGAACGGCTTTGCTGAAGGCTCTTCCTACGCCGCTGGAACCGCTGATACTTCAGCGATCATTCTTCCTAAAACTTCTGCCCCGGCTAAGGGGAATATCGAAGTCGTTTTCTCAACGGACGCGTCAGTCCTCGACGGTCGCTTCATTGATAACGCATGGCTTCAGGAATCTCCTGACCCAGTGACCAAGCTCACCTGGGACAACGCCGCTCAGATTTCTCCGCTCACTGCGAAGGAACTCGGCATCTACGATCAAGTCATCGCTCTCGAGCCCAAGGGAAGCTTTGCTTTCAGTGAGCCCTTCAAGCGTGCTGCGGAAGCGCACATTGGAGAAGGGGAGCACGCCAAGGCACCATTCATCACCGTCACCATCGGTGATCGCACGATGAAGGTTCCCGTTCTTATCGCCTTCGGTCACGCCGATCATGCCATCACCATTCCTCTCGGATATGGTCAGGCTTGTGATGATGATCGCGAGAGCGCCATCAAGCTGAATCCAGAGCATCCAGTAGTCGGCCACGTCGGTCTCAACGCCGGATTTAATGCTTACCCACTTCGCTCGGTCGCTACTCCTTATTTCGCCACTGGCGCTGAGGTTGGATTGACCAAAGATTCTTACAAAGTGGCCCTCACCCAAGAGCACAACTCCATGTATGGACGCGCTCTCGCTCGTGAGATTTCCACTGATAAGCTTGATGGGAAAGGTTCCTTCGAAGAGCAAATCAAGAAGGTCAAGAAGCAGGGAATGGATTCCCACGCTCCGCCAAACCTCAGTTTTTACGATCCAAAAGGCGGCGTCTTTTCGAAAGACGACCTCGCTAAGAAAACCCACCTTGCCGATGACGTTCATCAGTGGGGCATGGCGATCGACCTCAATACCTGCACCGGTTGTAATGCATGTCTCGTAGCCTGTCAGGCCGAGAACAATATTCCAGTTGTTGGTAAAGATCAGGTCGCAATGGGTCGCGAGATGCACTGGATCCGCATGGATCGCTACTTCTCTTCCATGGAAGTTAAGATGGATCACGGACATCCTACCAACGAGGCTACTCCTGACTGGGTTCAGCAGAATCCCGAGATGGTTCCTCAGCCTGTCGCCTGTGTGCAGTGCGAGATGGCTCCCTGCGAAACAGTTTGCCCGGTCAATGCCACGGTTCACACCGAGGAAGGCCTCAACTCGATGGCTTACAATCGCTGCATCGGCACCCGCTACTGCGCGAACAACTGCCCCTATAAGGCACGTCGTTTCAACTTCTTCGATTACAACAAGCGCAACCCGCTCATCAAAGGGAACCTTTACAAAGGGCCTTTCGGTAAGAAGCAGGTCGGCGAAGCACCCTCACTCCAACGTAATCCAAACGTCACCGTCCGCATGCGGGGTGTCATGGAGAAGTGCACTTACTGTGTGCAGCGTCTTGAAGGGGCGAAGATCAAGCAGAAGCAGCAGCAGAAGCAGAACACGCTCGCATCTGGCCTTAAGTCCACCGAGGTCGCTGTCGACCGCGCCGTTGATCTCAAGGTTCCTACCAACAGCGTCAAAGTGGCGTGTCAGGAGGCTTGCCCAACATCGGCAATTTCCTTCGGTAATCTCCTCGATCGTGAATCACAGGTTGTCAAAGCGAAGGGCAATGGACTCGATTCCATCGCTCTGAGGTATACCAAAGAGGAGTGGGAGAAAGTCGAAGTGAAGGGGAGTGGTCGTAACTATGATCTACTCAACTACGTCAACACCCGCCCACGCACCAGCTACCTTGCTCGTGTGAAGAATCCGAATCCGGAGATGCCTGATTCGGCCTTCCTTGGCCAGGCCACCATCAACACTCACTAATTTCTGTAGAAATCATTTACGATGTCTGAAGTGGCTAATAAGTCTGAAACCAACGCCAAAGCGGTGAAAATCCCCGTCTTGGAACGCGAGAAGTTGATTCTTCAAGGGCGTTCCTACGGATGGATCACCGAGCGCATTTGTGGCGTGATCGAAAACCGCCAGCCTTTGCTCTGGTGGATCCTCTTTATCCCAAGTGCTCTTATCGCTCTCGTCGGAGTGGTCGGAGGCCTCACTTACCTTGTCTCCACCGGAGTCGGGGTCTGGGGAAACACCAACCGCGTGATGTGGGGTTGGCCGATTGTAAACTTCGTTTTCTGGATTGGTATCGGCCACGCTGGAACTCTGATTTCCGCGATTCTCTTTCTAACCCGACAGAACTGGCGGACCTCGATTAACCGAGCCGCTGAGGCGATGACGATTTTCGCGGTGATGTGCGCGGGTATTTTCCCCGCCTTCCACGTGGGTCGTGTCTGGATGGCTTGGTTCCTCGCTCCTATTCCTAATGCGAATGCGATCTGGCAGAATTTCAAGTCTCCGCTTCTCTGGGACGTTTTCGCTGTTTCGACCTACTTCACAGTTTCTGTTATCTTCTGGTTCCTCGGGATGGTTCCTGACCTCGCGACGATCCGTGATCGCTGCAAGCCAGGCATCCGCAAGTTCGCTTACGGCCTCGCCGCCCTCGGTTGGCGCGGTGGTAACCGTCAGTGGAGCCACTACGAGATGGCTTACCTCCTTCTTGCTGCTCTATCGACGCCCCTGGTTCTATCGGTGCACTCGGTGGTCTCATTCGACTTCGCCACCTCGGTGGTTCCCGGATGGCACACCACCATTTTCCCGCCTTACTTTGTCGCAGGTGCTGTCTTCGGTGGCTTTGCGATGGTTCTGACGATCATGATTCCAGCCCGTTTAATCTACGGCTTGCATGACATGATCACGATGAAGCACATCGATAATATGGCGAAGATCATCCTCCTGACTGGAACGATCGTCGGTTACGCCTATTTGATGGAGCTCTTCATCGCATTCTACTCTGGAGCAAAATACGAGGGAGCTGCCTTCCTCTACCGTCTCTCCGGTCCTTACTGGTGGGCTTACCTCGCCATGATGTCCTGCAACGTGATTTCTCCCCAGATCTTCTGGTGGAAGAGTTGCCGTGAAAATCTCTGGGTCGTGATGGCCGTCGCAATGTGTGTCAATATCGGCATGTGGTTCGAGCGCTTCGTGATCATCGTGACAACCTTGTCCCGCATGTGGCTCCCAGGTGACTGGAAGACCTACAGCCCGAGTGCAGTTGACGTCCTGACCTTTGTCGGAACGATCGGCATGTTCCTTGCTCTTTTCCTTCTCTTCCTCCGCTTCCTGCCATGTATCAACATCGCTGAGGTGAAGTGGACGCTCCCCGAGAGTGATCCGCATGATGAAGATAAGATCGATCATCCAGATGAGGGAGTCGTCACGATTCCCGCTTATCAATACGAACTTCAAGAGGGTAACGAAGTCGCTGCAGAGGACGTAGCTTCTGATAATAACTCCAAGACCACAGACGCATGAGCACTCGAGTTTCCAGAGTCTACGGCTACTTAGCCGAGTTCAAAAATGCTTCCCAGCTTTATAAAGCTGCGGAGAAGGTCCGCGATGCCGGGTTTAAGAAGTGGGATTGTTTCTCACCTTATCCCATCCACGGTCTGGATAATGCGATGGGCATTAAGCGCTCCATTCTTCCTTACTTCGTCTTCTTTGGCGGGCTGACGGGATTTTGCACCGCGTTCATCTTGGCTTACTCCACTCAGGTTGGTCTCTACCCGACCATCGTGCAGGGCAAGCCCGCGAACATCTTCACGACAGCTGCTTTCTTCCCTGTGATGTTTGAGCTGACGATTCTCTTTTCAGGATTCACGACGCTCTTTGGCCTTCTCGGCCTGATGGGCTTACCTCGTTGGAATCACCCGCTTTTTGCCAGTAAGCAATTCACGGGTGTCACGGATGACAAATTCTTCATCGCGATCGAAGCACGCGACGCCAAGTTCTCTGCTGAAGAGACCAAAGCGCTCCTTGCAGAAATTGGCGGTGCTAACATCGAACTTGTGGAGGACGACTCTGAGTAAACCATGAAATACTTTTTCCTCTCCTTTTTGGCCGTCGCTCTTCTCGTCGTCGGAATCTTCGGGTTCCGCGGAGACAAGTTCTCTCAGCCCCCAATCGAAGTTTTCCCAGACATGGATGACCAAGATAAGATCAGAGCGCAGAAGCCGAGCGGTTTTTTCGCAGATGGCATGGGTTCGCGTAAACCAATCGTCGGCACCATCCCTAATTCAGGTGATAATGGCGTCCTTCCCGTTGAATTCTCAGAAGGTCGTGATGGCTACTACTTTACAGGTGAACTTGATGGCACTTACGGAAACGGAATGCCTGAAGAACTCAGTCTCAAAGAAGAGTCTGACTCGGTCGCTCTCCTCGGACGTGGTAAAGACATGTATGGCGTCCATTGTGCGATTTGCCACGGCGATACAGGTGACGGAAAAGGCGTCGTGGGTCACTACTTTGCTAAAGCCAATGTCGTCGTCGCCAGCATTCATAATTTTCCTCAGTCATCACATCCTGATGGCTACATCTACCACGTGATTGGTAACGGCAAGGGCAACATGGGTGGCTATAAGCACAACCTTCCTGTCCGTGATCGCTGGGCCATCGTGGCCTACCTCAGAACCCTTCAGGCTGCCGCCAAATAATTTCTACCGCTTGATTTCATGGCTCATTTCGTAACATCGAAAGACATTCCCAGCAAAGGGGAGCACCTTGACAAGGGGAAGCTCGCATTCCCAATGATGGTCACCGGCGGCATTGCTGCTGTCGGTCTCCTTGGAAGTATCGCCTTCCTTTTCTTTGGAAGTGGTTCGGCTCACGGTTCCTACAGCTTCTCTTGGCTGTTAGCTGTCTTCTTCATCTTGACCATCACCTTTGGTGGCTGCTTCTTTACTCTTCTCCACAATCTTTCCAACTCAGGGTGGGGGACTTCGGTTCGCCGTCTGATGGAGAACCTCGGGTTTGTTTTCCCGTTCATGATCGTCTTCTCGATTCCTTTCCTGTTCCCCGGAGTGCAGCAATATCTCTGGGAATGGATGACGGCTTATGAGACTGGCGAAGCTCTTCAGAAAAAATACGAGTTAAATTCTGTTGCTGAAGGTTTGTATCACAGTGCTGATCCTCACCATCACTTGCTTGCTAAGAAGACTTTTTACCTTAGTCCGACCTTCTCGCTCTTCCGTTTCTTCTTCTACTTTATCGGTCTCGGTGGTGTTATCTGGCTTCTCCGTAAGATCTCGATCGCCCAAGACACTGATAACAATCCCGGTGTGGAAAACCTCTTCAAGGCACGTTCTTATTCTTCATGGGGCATGATCGTCTTCGGTGTTTCGATGACCTTTCTCGCTCTCGACTGGGTGATGGCTCTCGATTACTCTTGGTTCTCTACCATGTTCGGAGTTTATGTCTTCGCCGGTTCCGCGCTGAGCTCCATGGCGGTGCTCATTCTTACGACCGTCATCCTCAAGAAGATGGGCTACCTCCAGAAGGTCGTTACCGAGGAGCACACCCATGTCATGGGCAAGCTGATGTTCGCCTTCACTGTCTTCTGGGCTTACGTGTCCTTTTCACAGTTCTTCCTCTACTGGTATGCCAATATTCCAGAGGAGACCCGCTACTTCATTCTTCGGAACACTGAAAGCTGGAACGTGTTGAGTATCGGCCTTGTCTTCCTTCACTTCGGACTTCCTTTTCTGCTCCTCCTTCGCTCTGACGTGAAGAAGAAGCCCGGCTTCCTGATCTTCATTAGTTGCTACATCCTCATTGTGCACCTTGCTGATGTCTACCACATGATCATTCCTGAAAGGGGACCCTCGGTAGCACTTGTGCAAGATGCACTCAATGGGACTCATCATGGAGCTAAGCTCTGGCTCAACGGGTCCTTCTTCGGTGATGCCATTGCTCTAGTGACTGTGATCTCCGGATTCATCTTCTTCTACTTGCGAAACCTCAGTTCCGCAGCCCTCTACCCTAACCGCGACCCTCGTATTCTCGAGTCCGCTAACCTTTCGAACTAAGCCATGGATCACAACCGCGATAATCCTCTCAAGCGCTTTTCCGCCTTCTGGGTGGCCCTCCTTCTTGTGGGCTGCTTCGGCATCGCTTGCATCATTCTGCGTCCTTTGACTCACGCGAAAGTCGAGACTGCTTACGAGCAGATCTCCGATGAACGACTCGCCACGAAAGCCGAGATCGAAAAGACCCAAGCGGCTGCGCTTTCTTCCGAGAAGGTTGCGAAAGCACTCAAGGCTTCTGCCGCAAATCTTAAACAGGCTCCTGCTGCGGGGGCGATGCCGCTTCCTGGCGCTTCTACTAAATAATTTCATGTCTGAGACACCTTCTACTGCCGATGCCAACGACGTCGTCTTGCGGTCTTCGATAGATCGCTCGCTTCGTCACCCGGTGATGTTTTTCTTCACAAGCGGAGCAGTCTGGCTCGCCGTAGCGGCGGTGCTCGGATTGATCGCTTCTGCGAAGAAGCACATGCCCGAGTTCATGGAGTGCTGCTCGTTCCTTGATGCCGGTAAAGTGGATGCGGCGCATATCAATGCTCTCATCTACGGCTGGGGATTCCAGGCCGCCTTCGGAATGATCATTTGGTTGATGGCTCGCCTTTCTCGTAAGGAGTGCACCTCTTCCGGAGTGATTCTTACAGCAGGTCACATTTGGAATGCCGCGGTGATGGTCGGAGTGGTCGGCATCATGATGGGTTACGGAACGGGAGTTCCTTGGATGGAGTTTCCGACTCTGGTTTGGCCAGTTCTTCTTCTCAGCTACATATTGATCACGATCTGGTCTCTTGTTCAGTTTCAGGTTCGTGATGCAGGTCACGTTTACGTTAGTCAGTGGTATCTCCTCGCGGCGATGCTCTGGTTCCCTTGGATCTTCCTCACTGCCAATCTCTTTGTGTTTGTCTTTGATGGCAATCCACTGATGGCTGCTGGAGTTGCTTCGTGGTTCAAGGCGACTCTCTTCCTTCTCTTCTTCCTTCCGGTTGCGATTGCCAGTGCTTACTTCTTGGCACCGAAGGTGACCGGTCGTCCGGTTTACAGCTACAACATCGCGCTCTTTGGATTCTGGTCACTTGCGGCTGTTGCTCCTTGGGCTGGTATGCAGAAACTCACAGGTGCGCCCATTCCTCAGTTCCTTCCTTATGTGGGTGCAGCGGCGATGGTGTTGATCTTGATCCCTGCGATTGCGGTGGGTTGGAATGTTCTGAAGACGGTGAGTGGTCACGGTGAGACGGTGACAGCAAGTCCTTCCTTGCGCTTTACTGCTGCGGGAATCATCGGGCTGCTGATTTACGGTGTCCTCTCGGCAGCGACTCACACCTTTGGCTTCACTTTGATTCAGTTTAGCTACGCAGACTACGGCTTCGATATTTTAGGACTCTACGGAGTCTTCTCCCTCTGTGCCTTTGGTGCGATCTACTTCATCGTTCCACGGATCACGCGCCGAGAATGGCTCTCACGCCGATTCATCAGCTGGCACTTCTATCTTTCGCTCTATGGAATCATCGCGGTAACACTTTGTGCCATCGTGGGGGGGCTCTCGCAGGGTGAGGGAATCGAAGCTTGGAATCAGTCCTTCCTCGCCGGTGCAGGCCGCGCGCAAATGTATGGTTGGGGTGTCACCATAGCCTGGGCATTCCTCCTCTTATCAAATCTCTTTTTCTGCCTCCATCTTCTATTGATGTGGGCTCGCCTGGGACGTCGTTCTTCACACCCGACTCTTCTCAAAGGTCACCATGCGGATAGCCCGCACGGTCCTGATGGGGAAGTCGATAACTACGGTTCAGCCACTGCTTAAGCCATGAAATTTAAAGCATTCATTCTCGGACTTCTTGTCACCTTCGGTCTTCCGTGGCTCTTGGCAATCGTCGCCCCGTTTTCTTCTATGCGTAGCCTCGAGCCAGCTGAATATGCTGGTTTGGAGATCGATGGAGGTGAGGGAGCTTTCGAATTAAAACGAAGTGGCCGCATCGCCGAAGGTTCCGATATCTACGGTGCTGAGGGTTGCTACTACTGCCACACCCAGCTCATCCGCCCAACTTATGCGGGAAGTGATCTCTGGCGTGCTGACTGGGCTGGTCTTAAGAAGACAGCGGATCATCCTGATACACGTCGGGAGACTCTTGTGGGTGACTACAAGGGCGAGAAGGTTGCTCATATCGGCGTGATGCGGGTAGGACACGACCTTTCTAACTTGGGTCGTCGTTTGGACTTCCACCTAAAGAGCAATCCACTCACTCCTGAGCAGTGGCTTTATCTTCACCTCTACAATCCTCGCGACACGACGCCGTATCGGATCGGTTCGCAGGATATCAAAGAGAAATCGGCTTGTCCTTCTAAAGGCGGGTTGTTCAAAGAGGTTTCCAAGAATCTTGCTGGTGCCGACGCGCTTCATGTCGACGCTCCAGAGGGTCAGGCCATCGTGCCTAACGACCGAGCTCGCGCGCTTGTGAGCTACTTAATTTCTCTCAAGAAAGACACGATGGATCAGCCGCTTCCTAAGAGTCTTAACTACAACCCTTCCCAGCCAGCAGCTGAATAAAGTCATGGCCACTCCTTCTTCAAATCGCCCTGATCTCGACGATTCTATCAATGTCCACGAAGCGCATGCTTCGCTTGGAGATGATTCAGTCGCCGTAGGTCGTGAAAAATCAATCCGTGAAAACGGCATGGAGCCTGTCGGTCTCTGGATGATGCTCGCTTGTGCTGGGGTTCTCCTCGCGGGGGGAGCTGTTCTCGGAAAAGGCGGCGGAATGTTCGCCTATGACGAGCTCGTCCAAGAGGATTATATGCGTGCACCTGCTCCTGGTGGCGAGGAAGTGATTCTTCCACCAGCTCCTGCAGGTCAGATGTTCGCTAAGGAAGGTGCTAAGATTTACGGTAAGTGCATCGGTTGTCACGGTGCCGATGGTGGCGGTGGAAATGGTATTCCTCCACTTGCAGGATCTGAGTGGGTGACGGGAAATACCGATCAGCTGTCACAAATTATTCTTAATGGATTAAAGGGACCAATTTCCGTCGCAGGGGTTGAGTATAATAACAATATGCCAGCGATGCGTGATGGACTGGGGCCCAAGGAGCTCGCTTACATCATGACTTACATTCGTAACGAATGGGGTAATAGCGCTTCCATTGTAACACCAGAAATGGCGAGTGCGGCCCTTGCAATCGCAGATACCGGTGGTAACGGACAGGTAGATGTCGCGAAGCTTAAGGCAAGCCATGACAAGATGCTTCCAGGCGAGCCCCTTGATCCAGAAACTCTTTTAGATCCAGAAACTCTCGAGCCAGTCGACGCACCGGCCTCCGAGTAATTTTTCCAATTTTTAAAACACCATTATTATGAGTGCTGCAACAGACGATCACCACGACGATCACCATCACGAGATTTCTTGGTGGCAGAAGTATGTCTTCTCCACCGATCACAAGACGATCGGTATCCAGTATGGAATTACGGCAGGACTTTTCCTGCTCTTTGGCTTCTTCCTCATGATTGTGATGCGCTGGAGTATCGCTTATCCTCATGAGCCACTCCCTGATTACCTCAGCTGGATGTTCACTGACGGTTGGAAGGGCCGCTGGTTGCAAGACGGAAAAGTCACCGGCGAGACCTACAACATGTTCGGTGCGATGCACGGGACGATCATGGTCTTCCTCGGGGTTGTTCCTCTTGGTTTCGCAGCCTTCGGTAACTACGTGACCCCACTTCAGATCGGGGCACCGGATATGGCGTTCCCGAAGCTGAATATGGCCAGTTACTGGGTCTATCTTCTCGGTGGGATCGTGATGTGCATGAGCTTCTTCATGGAGTCAGGAGCCGCGAAGTCGGGATGGACGAACTATTCTCCACTGGCGGGTTATGCCGACTCACAAATCGTCAACCAGTTCCTAGCGGGGCAGACGCAGTGGCTGATAGGGCTCGTGCTGCTGATCACCTCATCTCTTTTGGGATCGGTGAACTTCGTCACGACGATCATTAACCTTCGTGCAAAGGGTCTCACTTGGATGCGTCTTCCATTCTTTGTCTGGGCGATGCTCGTGACTGGTTTCCTCCTTCTCCTCGCGTTCCCACCACTGGAAGCAGCTGGTATCATGCAGCTGATGGATCGCGTCATGGGTTCCTCTTTCTTCCTGCCGACCGGCCTCTATTCTGCTGCTGATGGGGTGACTATGGACATCTCTGGATCGGGAAGTCCGCTTCTCTTCCAACACCTCTTCTGGTTCTTGGGACACCCTGAGGTTTACGTTCTTCTTCTTCCTGCCATTGCTTGTGTCGCGGAGATTATTCCTTGCCACACTCGTCGTCCTCTCTGGGGTTACAAGCCGATGGTTTGGGGTGTCATTGCTCTTGGTTTCCTTTCCTTCATCGTGTGGGCGCACCACATGTATCTCACTGGCATGGGACCAGTTATCTCGACCTTCTTCCAGACGACGACGGTTCTGATTTCGATTCCTTCTGTGATTCTGTTGACCTCGATGCTGATTTCTCTCTGGGGTGGTTCGATCCGTTTCACGATGCCGATGATCTGGGCCGCGGCCTTCCTTCCGATGTTTGGAATTGGTGGTCTTACGGGAC
>JALZWA010000174.1 GCA_023299815.1 Akkermansiaceae bacterium | reverse complement strand
AAGGGCAGAGATTCGTAGAACTCTTTTAAAAGGGTCGTCTTTTTTCCGAGGACGCGGCCATTGGTGCGCTCGTTCTTGAGACGACGCCAGACGACACGGAGCTGCTGGAGGAAGAATTCCTCTTTGGCGAAGTAGCGCCGCGCCGCTTCCGCTTGCGCCAGTTCGCCCGGGAAATGGACTTCACGAAAAGCCTCGGCGCGTGGGTAGCTCGGGTCGACATCGTAGAGCGGCGCGAGCGACTCGGGCGGCACGCATTGGAGAGTCGCGCGGATGATCTCGCGGAGACGGCGCTGCGGGATGCCGCTGACATTTTTATAGATCGGCACGATGCGCTCGAGGTGGATGGAATCCGCAACATCATCGCGCACGATCTCGAACTCGGGATGGTCGATCACGACGCGACCCGCGCTCTCCTTCGGCTTGCCATAAAGAACCACCTCATGCCCCGCCGCGAGCATCTTGTGCATGAAGGGCATGTTAAACCAGCGGCAGGTCATGCGGGAAAACCCACCACCTCCGAGGTCTTCGACAATTACTTCGTAGAAGCCTTTTCCACCAAATCCCTTCCGCTGAGTATCGATGACGGTGCCACGGAGACAGACTGCCGGACCGCCAGCGGCCGCAGGGAAAGCATCAAAGCGACGGCGATCCTCGTAGCGCTTCGGAAGCCAATCGAGGAGATCATTTGCGCCCGCGAAACCAGCCGCGAGGAGGGCTTCCTGCTCACGCCCTTTCAGAAAAGAAAGTTCGTCGAAGGTTGTCATTCTGTCTCGTCGGATGCGCGCACGTGCTGGATGCTAATCTGAAGATTCACGCGGCCACGAAAGACATTCCGGTCCACGGTGAAGGCGATGTCCCAAGGCGGATCGGGCAGCGGATTCGCGCCCCCGCCGAAGAAGATGGCATCGCGCTCATCGAACTCCTGCCTCAAGAAAATGCGCAGGTGATTATTCTTCAGGCGACGCGGCGGCTCAGTGAGCCAGACATTCCGCGCCATAAAGACGGGCTGAGGATTCGCACTCCCGAAAGGCTGCAGGAGGTCGTATTTATCAAGGAAATCGAGGCAGAGTTCGCCGAGCTCGACCTCGGCATCGAGATGAAGTTTCGGGCTGAGATCTTCATCTCCGCAGTCGCTCTCGACATAAGCGGAAAAGGCATCCCGGAAGGGCGCAACCTGATCCTCCATGATGCTCAAGCCCGCTGCCATGTGATGACCACCACCGGCAATAAGGAGATCCTCACATTTACGAATCGCATTCACGAGTGAGACTCCGGCGATGCTGCGGCCACTCCCCTTTCCGACGCCTTGATCATCGATCGAGATCACGAAAGTCGGCTTGTGATACATCCTCATGAGGCGCGAGGCTACGATGCCTACGACTCCGGCATGCCACTTGCGCGAGCCCACCACGATCACGGGACCATCGGTCTTGATCTCTTCGCCATCGAGCATCTCCATCGCTTCCGCGAAAATTTTCTGCTCTACGCCTTGGCGTGCTTTATTAAAATTATCAAGCTCGTCTGCAAGCGCTTCCGCTTCCTTCGGACAATCCGTCATCAGGGTCTCGAGCGCCTTCTCAGGCTGATCCATCCGACCAGCCGCATTGATCCGTGGTCCAAGACGGAAGCCAACATCCGCGCTACTGAGCTTCCCCTCCACTCCCGCGAGTGCGAGCAATGAGCGAAGCCCTGGGCGGGTCGATGTTTCCAAACAGCGCAGCCCGTGACGCACCAGCAGACGATTCTCATCCACGAGCGGGACGATATCAGAAATGGTGGCCATCGCCACGAGATCGAGGACACCTTTCAGATCAAAATCAGGAAGAGGACGAGTCTTCAAAAGAGCGTGCGCTAGCTTAAAGACGACGCCGGCCGCGCAGAGATAACTCAGCTCATTCTCCGATGCTTTCGGATTCACGAGCGCGACACAATCAGGCCGCCCCGCTTGGCCAATCTCATGATGATCTACTACGACGGTCTCGATGCCACGCGCCTTGAGCCCTGCGATCGCATCATTTGAAACGGTGCCGCAATCCACGGTGATAAAAAGCCCCGGCTTCCCGTTCTCCTTCAAGCAGCGCTCGATCCCCGCCTCACTCAGACCGTAACCCTCGGTGCTGCGGTGTGGAATGAAAGTCTCTGGCCTGAGGCCGTAAGCCTGAAGCACGAGACTCAGGACCGTGATCGAAGTAATCCCATCGACATCGTAGTCGCCATAGATCGTGACTTCTTCTTCATGATCAATCGCAAGCAAAACCCGCTCCACCGCGAGGTCCATTTCCTCAATCTCAAAGGGATCGGAAAGCTCGGCAAGGCGCGGCTTCAGAAAGGTCTTCACCTCCGCCTCACTCACACCACGCTGAGCCATCAGCTTCGCTAAAATGCTCGGCATTCCTTCAAGAAGGAGCCCTTCCCACCCTTCGGGGACTTCGCGAAGAATCCACTCCACGTCTGTATTTTCCTGACTCACAGGTTCACTTATTCGCTGGGATAAGACCGACAAAAAGCCGGCATCCCCTCGGCTCTAGGAGCGGAGGGAGGGCGAAGAGGAACTCAGTTGATCGTGAGCGTCACCCGGCCGAAGGCGGAGACGCTTCATAGTTTTCAATACTTTCATAATGAGAACCTGACAGCGCGTCCATGATGCAGCAAGAGAAAGTCGATTTTCTGTCACATAAGACCCCCGATCTGTGTAAAATCGCTCATGAAGAAACCTCAGCGCGTCCTCATCATCGGCGGTGGCTTTGCTGGATTAAACTGCGCCCGCTCTCTCGCAAACGATGATCGCTTTGAAGTGACCCTCTTTGACCGAGAGAATCACCA
>JALZWA010000173.1 GCA_023299815.1 Akkermansiaceae bacterium | reverse complement strand
GAAAGCACCTGCTCTGTCTGCCGTTCTTGTGACGCGCCGCGTGGAGATCCCCGCCGGGAAATCGGGAGCCTTTGAAATTCTTGTCGAAGCCTTCCCCACTGCCACTGCCACCGCTCCCAAGTCCGTCTTTGCTGATGACGCCGAAGGCCTTGAAGTTCGGTCTGTGACCTGTCGTATGTGCTCCAGTGAGGAGATCAAGCGCATCGATTCCAAGATCGCCCAGCTCGACAAGAAGCTCAAAGAACTTCGCGAAGCGATCGGCACCGCGCGCAATGAAATCGCACTGCGCCGCATGCGCCAAGACTACCTCAAAAATCTCAGTAAGTTCGTCGCTCCTGCCGCCCGTCAAGAAATGTCCCACGGCGTCATTCAAGCCGAGAAGCTCAGAAAAGTGACCGGAATGCAATTCGATGAATACGAGATAACCTCTCAAGAAATCATGACGCTCGACCTTTCGATTTCCGATCAGACCACCCAGCTCAATGAGTTAAGCACTGAGCGCAACAAACTCATCTCAGGACCCACGCAAATCCACGACGCTGTCATTTTCGTAGAAAAAGAGGCCGGTCAAAAGGCGACCTTTCATCTCCACTATCTCGGCGATGACTGCGGATGGGAGCCTGTCTACAACGTTCGGGGAACGAGCGAGGGAGAGAAAGTTCGCATCGAGCTCAACGCTCTCATTCATCAAGTCAGCGGCGAGGACTGGAAGCAAACCGGCCGCACCCTTTCGACCGCTTCCCCTATCGTGAGTGCAAAACCCAGAGATCTCCCTCCTTCATGTCCAGGTGCGTCAAAGCGGAGTCGTTTCTGAAGAACAACTCGTCCAACTCTCGATGCGTTCGAGTCAGCTCAAGAAGATCAACCAGCAGCGCGGAAGAAAGTAGGACTCCCCATTTTCATAAAAAAAAGAGCCGTCAGGGATCGCTCCCTGACGGCTCATGATTTTCAAAGAAGCTGAGCGCTTAGACGCTCACCTTCATTTTTCCGCCAAAGACAGCCTCGTTGCCGAGAGCTTCCTCGATGCGGAGAAGCTGGTTGTATTTTGCAACCCGATCAGAGCGACTCATGGAACCGGTCTTGATCTGGCCTGCATTGGTGGCGACTGCGAGGTGAGCAATGGTGCTGTCCTCAGTCTCACCAGAACGGTGGGAAATCACAGCGGTGTAGGAACTCTCCTTAGCCATCTCGACAGCGTCGAAGGTCTCGGTAAGAGAACCAATCTGGTTCACCTTCACGAGGATTGAGTTTGCAACCCCGAGGTCGATCCCCTTCTTAAGGAAGTCAACATTGGTCACGAAAAGGTCATCACCCACAAGCTGGGTGTTGTGCCCGATTGCGTCTGTGAGAGCTTTCCAGCCATCCCAATCATTCTCGTCACAACCATCCTCGATTGAGAGAATAGGATACTTACCACGAAGCTCCTTGTAGAAGGCCACCATGTCATCCGAGCTGCGCACTGAACCATCAGACTTATGGAAGACGTATGCGCCTTTCTCACGGTCGTAGAACTCAGAAGAAGCAACATCGAGAGCGAAGGCGACATCTTCACCAACCTTGTAACCCGCCTTTTCAATAGCGAGGCAGATGGTGTCGAGCGCATCCTCAGTAGAGTCAAGCTTCGGTGCAAATCCACCTTCATCACCGACAGCAGTGGAAAGACCACGGTCGTGAAGAACAGACTTCAGCGAGTGGAAGATTTCAGCGCCGTAGCGGAGGGACTCACGGAAGGTCGGAGCGCCCACAGGCATGATCATGAACTCCTGGAAGTCGATCGGTGCATCGGAGTGCGATCCACCATTGATGATATTCATCATCGGAAGCGGAAGAACCTTTGAGTTCGGTCCGCCGAGATACTTGTAGAGAGGCACGTTGACAGCAGAAGCAGCAGCACGAGCGACGGCCATGGAGACGCCGAGGATTGAATTAGCACCGAGTTCTGACTTATTCTTAGTGCCATCGAGAGCAATCATCGCGCCATCAACAGCGGCCTGATTGGTCGCATCGGAACCCGCGAGAGCGGGTGCGATCTTGTCATTGATGTTCGTGACCGCGCCAAGGACGCCTTTTCCGAGGTAGCGAGACTTGTCTCCATCACGGAGTTCCCAAGCTTCGTGCTCACCAGTGGAAGCACCACTGGGGACTGCGGCACGGCCGAATGCACCTCCTGCGAGGGTGACATCGACTTCGACGGTTGGATTTCCGCGCGAATCAATAATTTCGCGACCGTGGATGGACTGGATGTTAGTGTCTGACATGATGTATTTTTAGAAAGGTGTTTTAGATCGTGGAGATGCTCTTGATCGTCACGGTCATCAGCTCCTCGGTATCGGGATCAGGAATCTCGGCTGAATCGCCGATTCCTTTGCCGAGAAGGGCCTGTCCCATCACTGAAAGGTAAGAAAGAATCTTCTCATCAGGATTCGCATCCCATGCTCCGAGCATGCGATATTCTTGGTCGCCTCGGCCTGCGACATCGAGCATGAACTTCG
This sequence comes from Akkermansiaceae bacterium, assembly GCA_023299815.1. Lineage (GTDB taxonomy): Bacteria > Verrucomicrobiota > Verrucomicrobiia > Verrucomicrobiales > Akkermansiaceae > SW10. The sequence continues at coordinate 21,279 of JALZWA010000173.1, read as the reverse complement.
TTCCGATGTTGACCGAACCGGTGTCCGCATCCTTGAATTCGGTAGGACGAGCGCGCTCGAGATCTTTCTCAAGTTCGACTTTGCGACGATTAAGAACCTGCTGCATCTGCTTCGCAGCCTTGTATTCGAAGTTCTCACGAAGGTCGCCATAAGAGCGGGCAACCGAGATCTCCTTGATGTTCTCAGGGATGCGCTTGTTGACGAGGTCTTCGTATTCTGCTTTGCGGCGATCGAGACTCTCCCAAGAAACAAGCAAGGTATCGTCTTGCTTACTGGAAGTGGTTCCGGTGACCATGTCCTGGGTTTCAGGAACTGCCTTAATGACGCGAGCCATGAGGGATTTCCGGTCGAGATCAGGGAACGCCGGGCTAGCGAGAAGCTTGCGTCCGAAGTTTCTCACGTCATTCATCTCCATGTGCGATAGAAGATCGGCAATGAGCTCCTTGTCATCGAGAAGAAGATTTGCAAGACGGCCTGCCTTGCGTGGGCCATCATCAAGTGAGTCCTGCTCCAAGACGGTAAGAATCACCGAGCCGACCGAGCCATCAAAGACAGCCTCAGCCCCCTTCTTACGCTCGCGACTGATCCAAGCAAGTGCATCAGAACCGAGAGCGTGGCGGGAAAGAGCGACTCTAATGTGCTCATAAAAGCGCTTCGTCTCTTCTTTTTCAACCAAGAGCTTGGCGATTTCAGAAACTCCACGAGAAGAAATACGATCAAAAACCTTCAGGATGTGACCAACCCAATCGGTGGCAAAAGCATCCGGGAATGCCTCGAGAATGCGCTTCAAGCGAGCTGCTGCCACTTGACCCAAATCGGTAGCGAGAGTGCTCTCGGCAACTTGGAGGACCTCGGCGATGGAGGGGGCGTCTTCTCCGACGATATCCTTTGATTTGGTTTCATCAGAAATCTCATCCCGAAGAGCTGCCAATTCGAGAGACTGGGCTGGTGAAAGCTTCACCAGCTTCAAAATTGAGTCGTTCACGATCGCGTAGACCTTAGCGAGGTGGCCTTCCCCTGAAGAGATTAGTGGAGCTTCACGCTGAATAGCTTCGAGAGCCTTAACGCGCGCCTTGGGGCTACGGGCCAGCTCGAGCTCCTCGAGGAGTGCCTCACCAGGGCTGGCGGACTCGTCACGAAGAACAAGATAATCGGTGCGCTTAGTAGGAACAGAAACTCGCTTGCTTTCGCGAAGGGTTTTCTTCGTCTTCTCCCACCATTTTTTATATCCATCCTCACCGACAATGCTGCCCATGAGTTCTGCGTCGAGTTGATCGAGAGTCATTTTTCCCTCGCGAGATTGGAGAGTGCGGCACACCAACTCCACGGGATCACTTACAGAAAGAGCCTTGAGTTCATCGATTTGGCTCACCTTTTGAGCACGAAGGTCATCATCCTCAAGCGCCTCTGTCTTTTCAAGGGCGAGCTTCAGACCCATCTCCTTGCCGTTTGCTTTTTCGAAATCAATGACCACTTTCCCTGTAAAAAGATCCCATTCTTTTACTAATCCAGCCCCATATCCTTTATGCATCCGATATTTTCCCGGTGCAATGGCTGACAGTTTTTCCCCCACGGCCTCATTAATACGGCCCGCTTCCACTAACTTAGCGACATCTGGATGCATGCTGAAATCCTGCGGGGACACGCGAGAAAAGGCAAGAACCGATGAGTTAAACTCGCAATCATATTTACCAGAGAGCTGGCGTCAATTTCATTCCTCCGCAGCCTTCGGAAGATATCGCACCCTTTTTTTCTTTTTTCCCTGCTGAGAACTGGTTCTCACAGCAAGTGCTTGTTGCAGAATAATTAGGCCCGATTGCCATCGACGATCTAGGTTTTGAGTATCTTCACTAGAATCTACGGACTGATCCACGATGACCTCCGCGCCCTTCTTCACAATGAGACGATAACCCCCGTGATCTTCTGATAACTGAAGATGGTAGGGTCCGTCTTTCATCTCAGCCACCTCTGTCGTCTCCGCTTCTTCAGTAGATTCTACGATCGCCGCTCGATTTCGATCTTTCTTGCGGGAGGCTTCCCCCTCGGGGCGCTTCTCAAGAGTGACTGATTCGCTCATTAACTTCCCTTCTCGGAAGAAATGGAGCTCGACCGAGTCCCCCATTTTTTTTAGCCCCAGAAGAACGAGAAATTGACGGGTGCTGATCAAAATTTGGTCATCCAATTTCCACAGAAGATCGCCAGCCTGGCCACCAGCCTTTGCCAAGGGGCCATTTGGAATCACCTCCTCGACTAAGAAGCCCGTTCCTGCCCCCATCTCCGCGGGTCTCACTACCTCCGAGTCAATTCGCTCGATCTTCACCCCCACCCAAGGAGTCGACAGATGGCGATCCGCAAAAGAAGGCCAAGCCGTGACTGAGAGGAGGAGATAAAGGAACAGACGAGGCATCTCTTAAAATTGATTGGTCATCTCCCGAACCGGCTGACGCGTGGTCACTCGCACCGTGACAAGACGACCAGAATCACGGTGAACGACGGTTTCCTCGGAAACATCGACCTCGGTGCGTAGCTCGGTAACCTCACCATTATCAGACAAATAAAGCTGAGGCGCCCCTTCAACCTGCATCCATGAGCGCTCATCGATCAGATCGAAAGCTGAGGCTAAATTATCGGAAGCTGAGTCGGTCTGAGAAATCGAGATATCTCCCCCGCTTTTCCCCAGCCACCATCCTGAAGTCATCCCGATCGCGAGGACGACAGAAGCGGCCACTGAGGCCACTCTCCATGACCAACCTACCAGAGATTGACTCGCTTCCCCTGAAGATAGCTCATCAATGAGCCTCTCACAGCGGGCATGAGAGTCATCGCTGAGTCCTCGGGGGCTGAGTCCTTCAAGCTGGGCTTCGAGTTCTAGAAGTGATTTATCCATGACGGGAATTTTTCAAGTGAGAGAGTTTCTTCTGTAGCTGCTCGAGCGCATAGCGATAGCGAGAGGCGGCGGTGTTATTGGAGAGGGAAAGAATTTTAGCGATCTCGGCGAATGTGAGACCGCCCCAGATCTTAAGAGTGAGCACTTCCCGGAGCTTTTCGGGGAGCTTGCCGACGGTCTGCCGTAGAATTTCAGCCTCTTCTTGGTCTTCCGCTGGAGTATCGAGCCAGAGATCATGCCCGACCTGGAACTGAATGATTTTTTGGTCACGCTTCTCGCGTCGGCCCTTACTCCGTCCTCGATCAAGACTGATGTATCGAAGAACCGAGAAAGCAAGTGGGAGATCGGGTGCTCGATAGTCGCGCTCTTCTTGATAGTGCCACAACTTAACGAGAGCATCTTGCAGAATATCCTCGGCCTCAGCGACGCTTCCGCAACGTTGACGAGCATAAGCGAGAAGGCGTGGAGCATTCTCGCTCAGCCATTCCTTCCACTCGCTATTTCGTTGAGATCCCTTTGTCATCTTTTCTCAAGGGATAGAATGCCCCAACAAGGAGCTTTTGTCTCTAAAAAGATCTCCCCCTCAAGAGTGAAACCTAAAAGCAACGATCATTAGGCCTAAAAATGGTGGTCGATACTGGATTTGAACCAGTGACATCTTGCGTGTGAAGCAAGCGCTCTACCACTGAGCTAATCGACCTGATAAAAACGGGATTTCAGGGAACTCAAAAGCCCCCTTTTGAAAGGGGGCTTTTGAAGAGCCTGTCAGATGGTGCGCGAGGGGGGAATCGAACCCCCACGTCCTTGCGGACACTAGATCCTTAGTCTAGCGCGTCTACCAATTCCGCCACCCGCGCTTACGACCTGACGAGGGAGGACTTATTGCTCCCTCAGATTTTTTGCAAGACTTGTTTGAAAAAAATTACAGCTGCGGAAGAACGATCGTCTTCGTGTAGCTATAGGAGTTCTCAGCAAGAAATTGAGACTTCTCATCTGGAGTCCCGAATGGAACACGCCGAATCAGGCGCATCCCGGTATCAGAGAGGACTGTAATGCTTACTTCTGCACCTACGACACTGCCATTAGCATACTGAGGAGCCTGTCCGTCTGCTAAAATTTCATTACCCTTGATGCTCAACTCGCCCACGGAATTTGCGCCATTTGCCGAGGATAGAATGGGCACCCTCACTCTTTGGAGTTCGTCGTTGCTATCGACATACTCAATCATGAAAACAATCGTCATTTCAAAAATGTTCTCACACATGAAGTTACGTCCTTGGCTCGCACCTCCGGAAGCCGCTGAATATGCTTGCTCGAGATCCTCTTGCGCTAAGAGACCTTGAAAGGTTTGATCCGGGTCGATGAGATTCCGGTAGAGCACAAAAGTCGAGTAGCGCTCATTTTCATCCGCAAAGATCGGATCAAGATACTCCAGGGTGTAGCCCACCGCAGAAATGTCTCCCCCAGCGTCGAGACTACTATCACCCACATTACCACCGTAGCGGTCCGTCGCAGCGGTAAGAAAGACCAGCGCGGAGGAATTCGGGCTGAGTCGACCCTCCGGCCCAATATCCCTGCTCTCGGCTTTGATATTAAGCCATTCGTAATTGTTGTTTGAGCGAACGACCATGGACTCGAGGTCTTGGCCCATCGCATCTAGCATAATTTTTGCCTGACGAGCGGCTCGAATTTCGTTTCGTGCTCCGCGCCAAGCATCGAGTGCTCCACCTGTGATGACAACCGTAAGCGACACCAGAACTACGGTGATCGCCATTGCGACGAGAAGTTCAACGAGGGTGAATCCTTTGAGCGAGCGCCTTGAATTAATAAGCTTCATGTTTTTAGCGAGGTTAAAGTCTAGCGGGACACGCCCATGTTCCGACGGAAGACGGGCCGAGTGAATTCAGTGGGATCAAATGCACCAGTGGCATAGTTATATGAACGCGTCGGAAGCCTGAAGAACTGAGCCTCGAAAAGAACGGTTGCCTCGGGATACTCACTCACATTTGTGGTAAAGTCATCGCCCTCATTGTGAGGGTCTGCAATTCCCTCAATATCCTCAGAGACCGACAATCCTTGGGCTCCGAAAACCAACTGAGTCATCTTCACAAAAAAGACGCGACCCTCAATGGCATCAAAGTCTTCCTGTAGGAGCGGATCATCGAGGCGGCGAACCATGGGCTGAATAAGAAAATCCTGACCCGCAACTCCCGAGACGTCCTCGCGTGCGGCGTAGCTGCCATCACTGCGAACCTCAGCAAGATCGGCGCGATAGTGGTAAACAAAGACGCTTCCTCCAAGCTGGTGAGAGCGGGCGATCCAGTCAAAAGCCTTCTCAAGAGAGCTGCCATACTGGGATTTCTCGCGCCCCTCTCGGAGCTGGGACATCTCCACCTCAAGGGCGGACTGCATGCGACTCGCTTCTTCGCCCGAAAGCGTGTTGCGAATCGCTGTAGTAGCGGGGCCGAACACCGCCAAAAACCCGGTAATGAGAACCACGAGAATACCGAGAGCAATGACCGATTCAGCGAGAGTGAATCCTGACTTGAGCGATTTTTTAGAAGCTAGCTTCATGAGTGTTAGTTGTCGGAAGGTTCTTCGATTCGAGACACATCATTAATGCGGGAGGTTCCTCCATTCCGCCAGATGACAAAGGCACCGATGTTGCGAGTGTTACCGAGCTTGGGTCTCTCGGAATTCCTTGGTCGCGGGCCCCCCTCGAGCACGAAGGTAGCTCCAGGCGTCGTGACGATCCCTTGCGAATTGAATTCGTAGTAGTGGCAGTCTGCCGAATCATCAGCATCTCTACTGAGGTTAAATTTCTCGCTGGGAAGCTCGGCTCCCGCTTCGACCGCATCGCGGCTGAGTTCAGGGCTGAAATAAACTTGATCAGGGAGATAGACGGGAGCTCCCGAGATTGTCCAGTTCTCTTCCAAAGCGCCTGTCTCAGGATCAGCGTCTTTGAAGACAATCAACATCAGTCTGCGATAGCGCTGACGTGACTCTGGGACAGCATCCATGAGTTCGTCATGGATAATGAGTCTTGTCGTGGTTCCGCGACCCTTTGCGAGTCGCTGAGCTTGCGACATCATCCCCTCGGCCACAGCTAAACCTGAAGTAACGCCTTGGGCGGCTCCCATGCGACTAACCCCGACCGAAGCAACTGTCATGAGAACCGAAATGATCGCCATGACCGTGAGAAGTTCTACGAGACTGAATCCCCGTCGTCTTTTGGGTCGTTGATTTGTGAAATTCACCATCATCTGAGGGAGAAAGTCGCCTCTTCGGCAGGAATCATCAAGGATAAAATTGTAGTTACAGTGTAAACTCGCTCTTCTCAAACAGCATTAAAGAGCGATCAATCAAGTAAAAGAGTCACTCCCCCCCCTGCTCCCGAGTTATGAAAGACGGAGCTTGCGATGTCGTGTGAAGGCTTTTCTCACGCTTATTTCGCTCCAATTGGAGCTCCTCCAACGTCACCAGCCGGGGAAGTAGTCGACCCACCAGAAAGAACCCAATCATTCCGGCAGCGAAGTGATAAAGGTGCCCCATCTGGAAAAGGAGAGGTCCAAATCCCTCAGCCATCCATTGCCCCACCTCACTAAAGAGAGGGATGCCCAACGAAGGAGTCATCATAAAAAGGAGAAGACTAGCGACAAGAAACCCCTTCCCCATATTTCTTCCCGAAATGGGCAGAAAGAGCATCCGAGAGTCCGGATAAATCACCGTTTGAGCGAGAAACATACCCATCACCCCGCCCGATGCCCCCACCAGAGGATTCGGAGAAAGGTTAGATAAAAGAGCTTGGGAAGCGATGTAAACGATCCCAGCCCCGACCCCTGACGCGAGGAAAAGAATGAGAATCCGTGAGGGGCGGAGAATATGGCCTAATCGAGCTGCCGTGTAATAGAACAGGAGCGCATTGATCGCGACATGGAGCCAATCACCATGAAAAAACTGATGCGTCACCAAGGCTGCGGCATTCCCCTCCAGAAAGCCCAACCAAGAGAGCGCGATCCACTCATAGAGACTACTCAGCTTCTCTGGGGTCTCGTGGGTGCCTCCATTGATCAGCACAAGCGCATGAATCACAAGGAGAAGCAGGCAGCCAATTGTCGGCAGATTGAAACCTGGGGCAACCAACATCACCCCCTTTTTTTGACCCGCTTCCTTTTGTTTCATCCAGAACACCTTTAACATAAGACTCACGAGAGAGGAAATTGCTCAATTTTTCTCAAGATTTGTGAAACACTTTCCTGAATATTGAGTTTTATTATTAGATCATGGGTCAAGCGGAAGATGAGGCAGCAAATCAAGAGGACATCGAGTGGATGCGCCTCATTGCCTCTGATGACGAAATCGCCTTTCGCAAACTCGTCGAGAAGTATCAGCGAGTTGTCATAGGAACCATCGGCAAAATGACGAACTTCTCAGCCGACAGCGAGGATCTTGCTCAAGAGGTCTTTGTCCGAATCTGGAAGTCGTCCAAAAAATACAAGCCCACGGCTAAGTTCACGACTTATCTCTTCACGATCACTCGGAATCTCGTCTTCAATTACACCCGTAAGAAATCGCGTAAGAAAGAGCACTCTCTCGAAGAGCAGGAAGAAGACTGGCACCAGCAGCTCTCGGACTCAGCCCCTTCCAATCAGCCAGACCAGTCGCTTGCGCAGGCTGAATTAAAAACGATCGTCGATGACGCCATCGCAAAGCTCCCAGAGAAGCAGCGGCTAGCGGTGGTGCTCCGTCGCTACGAGAAGATGCCTTACGAGGAGATTGCATCGGTGCTCGAGATTTCAGTTCCCGCGGTAAAAAGTCAGCTCTTCAGAGCGAGAACTACCCTGCGTGATCTGCTGGAGCCCTACTTAGAAGACTGAAGTTTTGTGAAGCGCTCCCAAGGCACTTCGCCGTGGTCGATCTTCTGGAGTTCGTAGGCATAAATGGCGTCCTCATTGGTTGGATCGATCCCCGCTGCGATATCAATCAGAGCGCGGGCGAGAAGCTTATTCTCCTCCCCTTTTTGCTGATAAAGAACCTCTGCACGATGAACGAGGAGTTGAGCCAAGGTGCCTGCTGAATATTCGGTTTTTATACCCTTCGGGAAAACCCCCTTCTCAAGCTGCCCGTTGAGAATCAAGACGCGCTTGTTGCGTGGCGAAAGATGGAGCGCGAGCGCGGTAGCCCGCTTCGCAAAAGCCAAGGACTCGGGGTTCGCCTTGCGAGCGATCACGTTGTTACCGGCAAAGATGGCGATATTCGTGGCATATTCCGTGCGCTCTCGATTCAGCATTCCCAGTGCATCGCTGAAGACACTGACTCGCACTTCTGGAGCATCATATTTAAAAACAGAAGTCTCCTCAGCCCGCAGCAGCTGCGGGAGGATCAACGCGAGGCAGACTTGCAGAACCAATCTCATCAGGCCTATTGTCACCATCATGCCGAGCGACGCAAGGGACAATAAAGCGATCTTGCGCACTGCGCTCAGGAAGCGCCTCTCCCTCCTCTCTCTTGAAGACAAGAAGGCGCAATCGGCTCGAATCCGAAATCTCATTCTTGATCGAGTAAGTGGCAGTTGCGCCATCTTCGCAGGCACCTCTCATGAGCCAGATTTGCTCCCCCTGCTAGAAAGCTCACCACATATTTCTTGGCTTTTTCCAAAGGTAATCTCGCCCGGTGTTATGGAGTTTTATCGCGTGACTCATCACTCTCAGCTTTCACCCGGGGCCTTTGACATTCTCGAGCCGAGAGAGGGCGAAGCGGTCAGTTCGTCTGAAATCAACACCATCATGTGCCCCGGCCTCGCTTTTACAAAAATCGGTCAGCGCATGGGCCAAGGTGGCGGCTTTTATGACCGCCTCCTTGAGAAAGCTACGGCAGCCCACATCTACGGGGCTTGCTTCGATGAACAAATCGTTCAGGAAATCCCAGAGGAGTCACATGACCAACGCATGCTCGAGATTCTTCACCCCTCGCTCGGCAGCTGAAGACGAAACTCAGGAATCGTCACTCGGACTCGCCTGCCATCTCCCAGCGATCCGAAAAAAGCACCCGTCACCAGCGTCTCCTCCTTGATGACGTGATAGCTGTTGTATGAAAATTCACCCCCTGCCTTTATTTCGGGAGTTTCACCGACAACTCCAGCCCCCTCGACGACCAGAGTCTCTCCTCCCTCCTCTTTCAGTATCCATTTTCTACCAAAAATGGTCACCGCCTGATCCGAGCCGTTGATGATGGAAATGAAGTAAACAAATGGAAAAGGACGATCCTCGGGCGCGTCAAGGTGAGGCATATAGAGGACCTCCTCAACCTCCACACGTAAGCCTGATAACTCGGAACAACGATTTGACACAGCTTGAGCTTAGATTTTTGAATCCATCCTGCAAGTCGATCTCGCAAGTTCACCAAAAGTAGATTAGAGTAACAACATGTCCCTCTCTCCAGCCCTCACCATTGCCGGCTCCGACTCATCTGGAGGCGCTGGAATTCAGGCGGACCTGAAAACCTTCGCCGCTCATGGCCTCCATGGTCTCTGTGCGGTCACCTGTGTCGTCGCCGAGACTCCCAATGTCGTCAGCGACATTCATCCTGTCCCTCCCGTCATTCTGCAGAAGCAGCTCAAGCTCCTGCTCGATAGTTACTCCATCGGCGCACTCAAGGCGGGGATGCTTTTTTCAAAGGCACACATCGTGGCGGTCTGTGAGCTACTTGAAGACTTCGGTCACCCCATCGTGATCGACCCCGTCATGATCTCCTCCACCGGCGACCCACTGCTGGAGGAATCTGCACTCGATGCCATTCTCGAGCGACTCCTTCCGATGGCCTCGATCATCACACCGAATCTCCCCGAAGCAGGGATTCTTCTCGGCCGGCTCGTGCTCTCGCTCGAAGAACAGGAGGTCGCAGCGAGGGAGCTAGCCGACAAATTCTCTTGTGCCTGTTATCTCAAGGGAGGTCACTTTGAAAACCACCCCGAACACCGCGATGTTCTCGCGACCGAGGGCGAAGTGGAATTTTTCTCCGCTCCTCATCTCGATGTCCCGAGCAGCCATGGCACCGGATGCACCCTCTCCGCAAGCCTCACTGCGGGGCTCGCCAAAGGTCTGAGCTTCTCAGAGGCCGCACGCGATGCCCACGCCTTCACCCATCGCGCGCTCAAGAATTCTCGGTCTTGGGTATCTTCGAAGAAGGGCGAGGTCTGGCACCTCGACCAAGATCAGCGATCTTAAAAATTGCCATCTCCTGCGCGGCACGGTTCACTCGCCGAATGCTGAAGTTTCTTTTGCCTCTTTTCGTCCCCTTCTCACTCAGTGCCGCGAAGAAGCCCAACATCGTCTTCATCTTTTCCGATGATCACGCCACCTCGGCGATCGGCGCTTATGAAGGCTTTCTAAAAAGCGTCAACCCCACGCCGAACATTGATCGCCTCGCCTCTCAGGGGATGCTGTTTAAAAAAAGCTTCTGCACCAATTCAATTTGCGGACCCAGCCGCGCCGTCATCCTCACCGGAAAGCACAGCCATCTCAATGGCTTCATGAATAACGGCAATCGTTTCGATGGCGACCAGCAGACTCTCCCAAAACTTCTTCAAAAAAATGGCTACCGCACCGCCATCTTCGGAAAGTGGCACCTTAAATCTGAGCCCCAAGGATTCGACGAATGGAAAGTCCTCCCCGGCCAAGGTGAATACTACAACCCCGAGATCATCACTCCGGACGGAAAAGAAAGATTGATGGGACACTGCACCGACGTCGTCACCGATCTAGCGGTCAATTTCATGACCGAGCAAGCGGGAGCGGATCAGCCCTTCTTCCTGATGTGCCAGCACAAAGCCCCGCACCGAAACTGGATGCCCGCTTTGCGCCACCTCGATCTCTACAATGACATCACCATCCCTGAGCCCGACACTCTTTTTGATGAATGGAAGGACAATGCCTCCCCCGCCCGCTGGCAGGAGATGGAGATTGATGGTCACATGGACCTCACCTTCGACCTCTTCTACGGGCTCTCAAAAAAAACCGACATCACAGTCAAGCGCTCCACCGACAAATCAGCAGCGAGAAACTTAAAGTTCATGACACCCACCCAGCTCTCGATCTGGAATTCACACTGGGGGCCAAAAGATGCCGCTGTGAGAAAAGCAAACCCGCAAGGCAAGGAGCTCGTGCGCTGGAAATATCAGCGCTACGCCAAAAATTACCTCCGCTGCGTGAAGGGAGTCGATGAATCCGTCGGTGCCATCATGGAGAACCTTGAGGAGCTTGGACTCGCTGAGAACACCATCGTCGTCTACTCCTCAGATCAGGGCTTTTACATCGGCGATCATGGCTGGTTCGATAAGCGCTGGATGTATGAAGAGTCGCTTGAAATGCCTCTCATCGTAAAGTGGCCGGGAGTCACCAAGCCGGGTTCGAAGGACATCCACCTCGTGCAGAATCTCGACTACGCCCCTACTCTCCTAGAAGCCACCGGAAGTGCGATTCCCGCCGAGCTTCAGGGCAAGTCACTCATCCCACTTCTGAAAGGTGAATCCCCCGACTGGCGCGATTCTATTTACTACCACTACTACGCCTACCCCAGCGCGCACATGATCGCGAGGCATAATGGTATTCGCACCGAGCGCCACAAGCTCATCAACTTCTACAACTTCGGTGAGTGGGAACTCTACGACCTCAAAACCGACCCCGACGAACTTCACAATCTTTACCAAGACCCTGCACAGGCAGAGTTGATTACGGATCTCAAAGGTCAGCTTGAAGAACTCAGAGCGAGCTATGGCGATACCACCGTCGGCAAAAAGTATTCTCCGGAGCAGATCCAGAAGTTCCGCTCGAAGCGCGCACGCGTTCCCGACAAGCTCTCGGAAGCGAATTCAACGGAATAATTCGTGTTCATAAAAGGTCATCTGTGCTTAACTAAAGCCAGATGCCGAGTCTCGACCAGCCTCAGGAACAGTTCATCGAGTTTCTTCTTACCGAGAAGAACGCCTCGAAACGGACCCTGGAGAACTACACCCTCGCCCTGCGAAAGCTTCAGGAGTGGCTCGGCGACCGCTTCACTTCATGGCGAGATCTCACCGCAGATCACTTCCGCGGCTATCTCTTTGAGCTCTTAAAACAAGACCTCGCGCGAGCCACGATCCGGCTCCGCTTTGCCGCTTACCGCTCCTTTTATAAATTTCTCGTCCACCGGCAAGGCTACCCAAAGAGTCCCGTCGCCGAAGTGGAGCTGCCCAAGGCCGACAAGCCTCTGCCCGTCGTTCTCACTCTCGCACAAATCGAAGAACTCCTCGCCCTGCCACTAAAGCTAGAGCCATCCAAGCAAGCACCCGACTGGATGGCCCTTCGTGATGCCGCCATCCTCGAATTCTTCTACTCCACAGGCCTTCGACTCGCGGAACTTGCCGCGCTCAACGTCGAGGATATCGACACCTCTTCCGAAACAGTTCGCGTCATGGGAAAAGGCTCGAAGGAGCGGCTCGTCCCGATTGGATCCTTCGCAATGGAAGCGATGCAAACCTATCGCGGTGCCGCCAAAATCTACGAAGGTCCCCTTTTTTTATCCAAGCTCCGCAAGCGCCTCTCGACACGCTCGATCAACTCGCTCCTGAAGAAATACCTCGGCCATTCCTCGATCGCCTTCAATGTCACCCCTCACAAGTTCCGCCATTCCTTCGCTACTCATCTCCTCGATCACGGTGCCGACCTCCGCTCGGTGCAGTCGCTCCTCGGCCACGCCTCGCTCTCGACAACTCAGATCTACACCCACGTCACAAAGGAACGCCTTCGCGAAGCTTATCAAGACGCTCACCCACGAGCGAAGTGACTCGCTTAAAAGCCCTGTGAATACCGAGAATTAACCAACCACGAAAATTACGAAATCAACGAAAGCTTCCGAGACTCCCACCGGTGGGTCTTTTTCGTTAATTTCGTAAGTCTCGTGATTGGCCAACATCTCAGCCCTCGAACTTCTTGTAAACTTCAGACATTTAGAGACTTGCAAAACTCAACTTTCTTCCCAAGTTACCAACATCTTGCGCTTCGCTCGTCATCTCTGTCTTCTTGTCATCGTCGTCCTCAGCGGACTCGATCAGGCCGCCGTGCAAACTTATGCTTGGGTAACCATGATTCAGGATCGCGCGCCCGTGATGGGAGTGAGTGAGGCGATCAGCGACACCTTTTCCGGTCAAAGTCCCTGCGAGATCTGCACCGCTCTCGCTGAAGTAACCCCGGAGGAAAAAGATGAAACTTCGCGCGAGACTACCGGAGACTCGATCAAACTCTTTGCCAAATTCACGAGTATTCGGATTTTCCCGCCCACTCGCGAAGCGTGGCCCCGCACCTTCAAGTGTGCTGACCTCGCTGCCCTTCATCTAGAGATCCCCACTCCGCCACCGGAGTTTGGATAGATTACTCGACCTCCCTCGCTGTCGCTTTTTTTTCGAAGCGCAGCTTTCTTTCAGCGCCCATTTCTGGGCTCGCTGTCTCTTAATCTATTCCACTTTTATCTCTTATGAAATTACATACTTTATCTCTCTCAATCTCTCTCGCCTCGGGCTCTCTCGCAGGCGACTTCCTCTCGGTTCCGACTTCTACCCCAACCTCTCCTAGGGCTGACTCTCATGCCCCCATCGGAGTGATGGGCGAGCACATGCATAAGAAGGGCGAGTTCATGGCTTCCTACCGCTACCAGTTCATGCGCATGGAGCAGAACTTTGTCGGCACAAGTTCAGTCTCAGATGCCGCAGTGCAAGGCCTCGGCTTCGGCATTGTCCCCACAGGCATGGATATGGAAATGCACATGATCGGCCTTATGTATGCCCCGAGCGATTCAGTCACTCTCATGGCCATGGTCAACTACGTCGATCTCTCGATGAGCCACCGCTTCGGCCCCGGGCTTGCCAACGAATTCACAACAAGATCCTCAGGCATCGGCGACTCTTCGCTCACGGCCTTGATCAAACTCCACGAGACCAAGACCAGCAGTCTCCACGCGGGAATTGGTGTTCTCCTCCCCACTGCCGAGATTGAGGAAACTGATTTAATCCCTCCCGCAGGAGGCGTGCGTCGTCTCCCCTACCCGATGCAACTTGGAGCCGGAAGCTGGGGGCTCCTCCCCTCGCTGACTTATAATTCTCACCTCGAGAACTGGTCTTATGGAGGACAGGTAAAAGGCACCATCATGCTCGACGACAACTCGGAGGACTATCGCCTTGGAGATCGCTTCGAGGCCACCGCATGGATTGCAAAGCCATTGGGCGAGCAGTTCTCCACCTCCCTCCGTGCTACCTTTAGCAAATGGGGAAACATCTCTGGCGCCGATCCACTCATCGCGGGACCGGTTCCCACGACCCGCACGGATCTTCGCGGAGGATCGAAGTTCGATCTCTCGCTCGGAGTGAACTTCTTCGAGACCAGCAGCGGAGTCCGCGCCGCAGCAGAGATTGGCAAGACGCTCTGGCAGGATCTTGATGGCCCACAACTCGGCTCGGATTATTGGGTCACTTTGGGCCTCCAATATGGCTGGTAGCAGTTAAGCTCCCGCATGGAATCGAAAGCGCGCGCGGTGGCATTAAGAGCTCTCCTGCTCTTGATCATCACCGGGCCACTTTTCGCCTCCTACTTTCCGGTCAATCAAAGGGCCGATGTCACCCACTCCCAGGTTCTCATGCCGGAGTGGGTTCCTTTTTTCCCATCCATTCTCGCTCTTCCCTATCTTACGATTCTCGTAACTCCTACGATAGAGATCTTCTTTCCTACCGAAATGCTCCGTTCTGAGGTCCCGCCCGGAATCTTAAATCAAGTCTGCCGTGATCTCTTCTCGGTCGATCGACCGGTGTGCATTTTCCCCTGCGGACACATCGTAGGACCGGTCCTTCTCAGCTGGGCCCTGGGGAGAGAAGATCGATGGCATCTCCGCTGGCCCATTCCTTTTCTAGTAATGGCGTCACTCAGCATCGTCACGACCTGGCAGCACCGCCCCTCGATATTTTGATTGGCATCGTCATCAGCCTGATAGCGGCTTTTCTCTGTGAGAAACTCCTCTTTACCAAGAAGGTCCGACCTCCCATTGCTCCATAAGTTCCTCAGGGCATTCATCAAGGAATCGGCTAGGCCGGGTGATGATATCGCCTGAGTAGCTCTTCGGATTGAGCTGGGGATAAGTGAGGTAGAGTTCGTCTTTGGCCCGTGTGAGAGCGACGTAGAAAAGCCGGCGTTCCTCTTCCAGCATATCCTCGTCATCGGCCTCCAGCACGCGCCCATTGGGGAACATGCCATCAGCAAGCCAGATGATGAAGACAGCCTTCCACTCCAGGCCCTTCGCTTGGTGAATGCTCGATAAGGTCAACTTCTCACCATCCAGCTCTTCCTTTTTTCCAGAGGGATCACCATCCACGGAACTCATCAGGGAAAGCTGACCGAGAAGTTCGAGAATGTCATCGAAGGTCTCCGAATAAAGAACGAGCTGCTCGATATCTTGACGGCGGTTATCATAGTTATCGAAACTCGCGCGCATGTATTCATCGTAAATGCCCTCGAGGACGCTCGTGATCATATCGGCCGGACGTGCAAAGCCATCGGCCGTGATGAGTTCATCCAAGGTGTAACCTAGTTGCTCCCAGTCCTTGGCTGCCTTTGCCGGGACTTTAAATTTCTGAAAAATTTCAGAGTATTTCGTCGGAGGATTCTCCTCAAGTTGATGTCCGCTCTTGAGCCAACTGCGCCACATCTTTTCCGCCGTCATGTTTCCCACTCCAGGAAGCAGGAGGCAGAAGCGCTTGAAGCTGACCTCATCTTTCCGGTTCACCACGAAGCGAAGAAAGGCTGCGATATCCTTGATATGGGACTGCTCGAAAAAGCGAAGCCCACTGGTGATCTCGAAGGGAATATTCCGGGAAGTAAGCTCCATCTGGATCTCAAGACTTTGGTAATGGGCGCGGTAAAGGATGGCAATTTCTTCCAGCTCCACTCCTTCGTCACGAAGCTCCAGAATCCGCTGCGCGACAAAGTTTGCCTGCGTCCGTGGATCTTCGAGCGGGATGAGCGCTGGCGTCATGCGTCCACCAGTGCGTGCTGCATTGAGCGTCTTGGTGAACTGCTTTCGGTTCACCTTAATCGCAGCATTCGAGAGCTCGAGCACCTCCGGCACCGAGCGATAGTTCGTCTCGATCTTGTAGACTGTGGCATTCTCATAGCGCTCCGGAAACGAGAGGATATTATCCATGTCCGCGCCACGCCAAGAGTAGATCGACTGTGCGTCATCCCCCACCACCATCACTGAGAGTTGAGGCCGTGCGAAGATGTCGATGAGCTCGCTCTGGACGTGATTTGTATCCTGATACTCATCCACCAAAATATACTGAAAGCGCTTCTGGTAGCCTTTCCGAATCAGCTCGTTCTCTTGTAAAAGTTTCAGTGGAAGGAGAAGAAGGTCATCAAAATCTACCGAGTTCACCTCAAGCTTTTTGGCCCGATAGCGATTCTCGACCTTTGAAATCTCCTCCGCCCATTCCTCGAAGTAGGGGTAGCGAACCTCGAGCACATCTTCCAAAGTAGAGCCGGTATTTTCGATCAGAGAGAAAATCGAAATAAGGACGTCAGCTTTGGGAAAACGACGCTGCTTGGTGTCGATCTCGCACTCGGCAATGACCGTATTCATGAGCGACTTCTGATCGTCGCGATCCATGATGGAAAAAGATCGCGTCAAGCCCACCTCATCGGCATGCCGACGAAGAATCCGGTTTCCAATCGAGTGAAACGTCCCACTCCACATCTCACTCAGATCGCGTGGAATGAGTTCTTTTACCCGTTCCATCATTTCACGAGCAGCCTTGTTCGTGAAAGTCAGCAGAAGAATCCCACGCGGATCCACCCCCTGATCAAGAAGATAGGCGACACGATAAGTGAGCGTGCGAGTTTTCCCCGAACCCGCCCCCGCGATCACGAGCGCAGGTCCCGGAGTTGAGCTGACTGCAGCATATTGCTGCGGATTCAGCTCCGCCTCGTAATCGATCCCCGAGACGCCCTCACGCGTCTCCTTTTTAAGCTGATATTTTTTAGCCATTCGGATGTCGACTACTTGGAACGGGTATACTCAAGGTAACGAACATACTCATCCTTCACCTTAGGCATCAGGATATACATCGCGATGATGTTAGGCACTGACATCGCAAAGATCATCGCATCCGAGAAGTCGAAGACGCTCCCCATGCTCAGCGATGATCCGATCACAATGAAGCCGCAGAAGATAAGCTTGTAAATCAACTCAGCCTTCTTACTCCGTCCGAAAAGGTGGCTCCAAGCCTGCATTCCATAGTAGGACCAAGAGACCATCGTCGAGAAAGCAAAGAGGATCACCGCGATCGTCAAGATCACAGGGAACCAGCTAATAACAGAACCGAAAGCAGCCGATGTGATCGCAACCCCTTGCAAGGTCGGGTCGCTGTATGTGCCTGTGATAATAATCACCAAGGCCGTCGTAGTGCAGACAACCACTGTGTCGATGAAGGGCTCGAGAAGAGCAACGACCCCCTCACTGGCTGCGAATTTTGTTTTCGCCGCTGAGTGAGCAATGGCTGCTGAACCGATGCCGGCCTCATTAGAGAAGGTTGCTCGTTTCATTCCCTGAATCATCACTCCGATGACCCCGCCTCCCACGGCGATGGGAGCAAATGCTCCCTGAATGATCAGCCCGAAAGCTTCGCCGATCTGACCGACATGCGAGAAGATGACCACGAGACCCGCAAGCATGTAGATTCCGCACATGAAAGGCACCAGAGTGGCAGTCACGGTAGCGATACTCTTAATACCTCCGATAATCACAAGACCCACTGCCACCGCCATGATCAGTCCAAAAATCCAGCGATTCTCGGAAAATATCGACTCCTCTCCCAAAAGCCCCGCGAGCTGAGCTGAGGCTTGGTTGGCTTGCACCATGTTTCCTCCACCGAAGGATCCTCCGATACAGAGGAAAGCGAAAAGCCCCGCAAGGATCATCCCAAAAGAGGCCATCCCTTTTTCAGCAAATCCCTTTTTGAGATATTGCATGGGTCCGCCATAGACGACGCCATTTTCAATCGAGCGATACTTTACCCCCAAGGTGCACTCACAGAACTTCGAGGTCATTCCAAAGAGCCCCACCAAGATCATCCAGAACGTCGCGCCAGGTCCACCAATGCTGATCGCAATAGCCACTCCGGCAATATTGCCAAGACCGACGGTGCCCGATAGCGCCGCACAAAGTGCCTGGAAGTGAGTGATTTCACCAGGATCATCAGGTGAACTATATTTACCACGAATCGTATCTGCCGCGAGCTTCCACGAGCGGAGATTAAGAAACTTGAAGTAGATTGTGATAATGACCGCAGCCAGCCCGAGCCAAACAACGACGATCGGAAGCTTCACCGGATTCCCATCGACATCTTTAGCAACCTCGATCCCGCCAAAAACAAAATTGGTGACCTTGTCGAGATAGGGCGCCACCGCTTCATTAATCCTCGCATCAAAGCGCTTCTCCGGCTCGGGCTCAGCCGCGCTCATCGTTGTCTGATTAGCGGCACTCGGTGGTGCCGATTCAGGTTCCTGAGCGATCAACGGAAGCTGAAGCGAAAAAATGAGCAACAAAAGAAAGGAACGCATTCGCATGATGGGCTGAGAATACCCAGCCACCCTGACACGACAAGCGCTCATTCGCTCTCTCAGCGGAAGTCTCGAAAGACGACGCATCGTGACAAAAAAAGAGGGCCAAGGCGACACATCACCTTAGCCCTGAAATTTTTCAAAGAGACGAAGCTCTAAACCGTCATCACTTCCTTCTCCTTCGCTGCGACAAGGGCATCGAGATCCTTAGTCGACTTGTCGGTAAGCTCTTGGACGGAAGCCTCGAAGTCGCGCTGACCGTCTTCGGTCACATCGTTATCAGCCTTCATTTTTTTACCTGCGTCCATGCCATCCTTCCGAGCAGCGCGGATGCTGATACGGCCTTCCTCGGCCATCGCCTTTACGCTTTTGACAAGCTCGACACGGCGCTCTTCGGAAAGCTCAGGGATCGGAAGGCGGAGTTTCGTCCCTTCGTTGACAGGATTAAGGCCCAGCTTGCTCTCGCGAATCGCCTTATCGATATCCCCCGTCGTGGTGGGGTCGAAGGGCTGAACCATGAGCATGCGAGGCTCCGGGCTCGTGATAACGGCCAAGCCTTTGAGCTTCATCGTGCTTCCATAACTGGGCACGTTCACGTCGAGATTCTCAACAAGTGCTGGCGAGGCTTTCCCTGTCCGGATCGAGGTGAACTCGGAACTGGTGTGCTCCACTGCTTTTTTCATCGCGTCTCCGACGTTCTTGAGGGCTTCTGATGGTTCCATAATCGTAGTTGTTTTTTTATCTGCTTAGCGATGCACGATAGTGCCGACTTCACCTCCCTTGAGCGCGATATCGATATTCCCGTTCTTCTCCAAGTCAAAGACGATGATGGGAATATCATTGTCCATGCAGAGACTGAAAGCGGTCGAATCCATGACCGCAAGCTGCTTAGAAAGACACTCCGAGAAAGGAAGTGACTCATAGCGAACCGCATCAGGATTCTTCTTAGGATCAGAATCGTAGACGCCATCGACCATCGTGGCCTTAAAGATGACATCGGCATTCATCTCACTCGCACGGAGAGCGGAAGTCGTATCAGTCGAGAAAAAAGGACTACCGGTTCCAGCCGCGAAGATCACTATCGCACCATCACTGAGTTGGCGGGAAGCTTTTCGGCGGATAAAGGGCTCCGCAACATTCTTCATCTCGATAGCAGATTGGACGACGCAGCGCATCCCTTCTGCCTCGAGGGCAGCTTGCAGAGCTAAGGCATTCATGACCGTGGCCATCATGCCCACGTAGTCCGCCGTTGCTCGATCCATCCCGCGCGCACTCGCACTTGCTCCGCGCCAGAAATTGCCCCCACCTACGACGATCCCGAGCTCCACACCGGTTTCTTTTTTCGCAGCACTGATCTCGCTGGCGATACGCTCTACGATTTCAGGGGAAATATTATCCTTACTCCCAGACTCCCGCAGCGCTTCGCCGGAGAGCTTGAGGATCACACGCTTAAACTTTCGAATCTCTGCCAAATCGCTCATATTTTGCTAGGAATAATCAAAGCAGGACGCATGGACTCGGGAAAGGCAAATTCCCCCAATCGCTCACTTTCCCGTCTTAAAGGTCGTCGCTAAATCCTTCAGCGAGGCATTTTTGTCGTTCGTGCCGGTGATCTTGATGAAGATGCGCTCGTTTAAATTCACTCCTTTATAGTAAGCACTCAGGGTTTCCTTGAGAGCTTGAATCGAAAGTTCAAGCACGACACGCACGGGAAGATCGACCTCCTCGGGGACCTCGAGCTTCGTGAGATCAAAGGTGCAAATGAAGCCCTTGTCGCCGAGTTCCCCTTCCAAGCTGATACCGCAGAGCACGAGGAGATTTGACTCCGCTACCTTGAAGCTCTCCGGCCCGGGAATCCGGTGCGGAGCCGCGACTGAGTCAACCAAGGCTTCAGGCATTGCACCGACAACCACGACCGGAAACGAGGACACCTTTGCCTGAATTGGCTCCCCTTTAAAATCCTCGCTCACATCAGTCCCATGCAGAGACAGCGCTTGAGAAACCACGTGGACCTCATAGGTGATTGCTCCGGCGAAACAGACGGATGCAAAGAGCAGCAGCAGGGCTTTCATACAGGAATTTTAGCCTAATTGAGACCATCTTCCAGCAATTCCTGATATCCCCGAGCGAAAGCACCCGCATCCATCTTCGATTTGCCATCTGGCTGCACTTGAGAAAGAAAAAGTGACCCCTCCCCACAGGCGATCTCGATGCAATCACCGTGGAGTCCGAGACACTCTCCCGGCGCGCCATTTGCTTCACCTACTTGCGTCGGTGGATAGAGCTTCAAGCGCTTCCCGCCCACCTCACAATAAGTTCCAGGCCAAGGATGGTAAGCGCGGATCATCCGCTCCAGCGCCACCGCAGACTCACCCCAGGAAATGCGACCGTCATTCCGGAGAAGCTTGGGCACATAGGTGTGAGCATCATCATCTTGCGGAGTCCCTGAGACATCGCCTTTTTCAAAAAGTGTCAGTGCTTCGAGCAGCGCAGCTGGAGCACTCGCTTTGAGTCGATCATGCAGTTCGCCTCCCGTCTCGCCTTCAGCGATCTCCAGCTCACGCTGCAGGATGACATCTCCGGCATCCAGCTTCTTCACGACATGAATCACACTCCACCCTGTCTTAGCATCTCCTTCCTTAATCGGCCCCTGAATACAGGACGCCCCGCGATACTTCGGCAGCAGAGAAGCGTGTAGATTAATAATGGCCCTGCTGGGGATCTCGATCAGAGATTGTGGCAAAATTTGCCCATAAG
>JALZWA010000172.1 GCA_023299815.1 Akkermansiaceae bacterium | reverse complement strand
GGATGCCGGGTGCTGAGCTACTGCATTATGAGCAACCATTTCCATATTCTCCTAGAGGTTCCGTCGATGGTGGGGGCTGGGGGAGCTGGGGAGGTTTCTGGTGGAGGAGAGGGGGCTGAGGAGGTGGAGCGGGTTGAGCTCAGCGATGAGGTCTTTTTTAAGCGGTTGGATGGGCTTTATTCTGCGGTGTTTGTGCAGGGGGTGCGGGAGGAGCTTGGCAATGCGCGGGCTGGGGAGGTGGAGGCTCGGCGGGGGCTTTCGCTGGGGAAGATTTCTCAGGAGGCTTATGATGAGGCGCTGGGGCGGCTTGAGAAGGTGAAGGGGCGGTTTACTTACCGGATGCAGGATCTTTCGCAGTTTATGAAGGGGCTGCTGCAGCGCTTTACCACTTGGTATAACCGGATGAATGGCCGGACGGGGACGCTTTGGGAGCAGCGCTTTAAGAGTATCATTGTGGAGGATGGGACGGCGTCACGGACGATGGCGGCTTATATTGATTTGAATCCGGTCCGTGCGGGGATGGTTGCTGATCCGGCGGATTACCGATGGAGTAGTTACGGGGAAGCAGCGGCAGGCGGGAAGAAGGCGCGCGCGGGCTTGGTGCGTGCGCTGCACGGGCATCGGGGGAAAGATGGAAAAGTCCGAGCATGGGCGCAGGGCGGAGTAGCAAAAGAATACCGCGCGATTCTTCTACGAGGAGCGGTTGAGGTTAAGGCTCTGGTTGCGGAAGAGTCTGGAGAAGTGGGTAAAAAGATTTCGCGTAAAGGGATGTCACGCGATCAAGTAGAGAAGGAGTTGGCGAGGCTTGAGAAAGGTGGATCGGAGCAAGATCTCGTGATAGGAAAGGTGGTGAGTTGTCGCGTGCGCTACTTCGCGGATGGTGCAGTGATCGGGAGCAAAAGTTTCGCGAATGAGGTCTTCCGAGGAAGCCGAGAATACTTTGGAAAACGTCGTCAGACCGGAGCTCGCAAACCTAGGGGATCGCTTGGGCGTCTAGCTGGTGAGCTTTGGAGCGTGCGGGATCTCCGTGAGGGGATTCACTGAGATCTTTTTCAGATGAACTCGGTTCATGGATTACTTAAAATGGATTTGAGGTGCTTTACCGAAAATCTGCCGGATGAGGCGATTTCTTTTAAGTCTTGGGACAAGGCCTGTGGACGTGGGTGGGGTGGTATCTCGCCAGCTGCCTGCGCAGTAGTGGATCGAGATGGTCTCACGAGTCTTGTGGGCTGGAGTTGATGCGAAGACCGAAGAAGGGAAAATTTCGATCCCATTTTTGAGGCTTTGCCTTTTGTCCTCTAATGCTAGCCCGTATTTCAGGGCGATTTTCGCATAAACAGTGGGTGCTACATCTTTTGACGTGAGTGCTTCTGCGCTCGTCTTAAAAGAGGCAGCCTCGTAATAAGCCATGCACTCTTTTAGAAATGGGTGATTGGCGATACTTCCAAAGATAGCGGCTTGAAGTCCGAGTTGAGAATCACCGTGTGACTCGATGGAGGTGAAGAATTTGTGAGCGAGAAAGGGGTCGTAGGATTTCGTCATGAGGACGTCAGAATCCATGTAAATGCCACCTTCGGTATGCAGTGCGTAAAGGCGAATGTAGTCGGCAGCAAATGCCCATTTGCGCCGAGCGCAGGCTTCTTTGACAAATGGGATCGAGTTTATGTTGAATGAGCTGATATCCCAGCGCTTGATTTCGTAGTCTGGTAGATGTTTTTTCCACGAGTCCATGCAGCGCAGGACTCCAGCAGGGAGTTGTTCTCCGCTTAACCAGATAAAATGTATTTTCTTAGGGATCACTTTTCGGGGAGACGCTATCTCATTTAAAAATAAGAGAGAAGGGAGGAGTTCCTGATGTCTGGAATTTTCCAAATCATCATATGACCTAAGGGCGACACGGGTTTTAACCTCGTCCGAGCGGGGGTGATTGTCGATCTTGCGGATTAACTCTGGCATGACAGAGGGGCAGACTTTTCATGACGTGACAGAGGGACACATGACAGAGGAGCAGGCCTTTTGTTGAGAACCTGTTTGCTCTGGGATCTGCTCTCTGCCTATAGTTCTTTATGCTAATGTCGTGGTGGCTTGTTCTTCGGGCGAGGATGATGCTATTGTTTTAGTGAAGATGGATTTAGCTTTCTGAGAGGGTCCAGCACGTGCTCCATGCAATACTGCTCATGAATTTTTTGAATAGGATGATTCAAGGCTTTTCCCGTTGGGTCGGGAAGGGTTTGGTTTTGCTGTCTCTTTTGACCTCGGCATCTGCCCAACAAGAATGGGATATTTATCTTCTCGGTGGCCAGTCGAATGCTGAAGGGAGGGCTCTCAATTCTGGTCTGCCACGTTCACTCCGGGATCTGCAGTCCGATGTCATGTTCTTTAATGGTGTCGGCGGGTCGTGGGGTGATTTGGGGCCAGGGACGGGAGGGAACTCTGCCACCGGCGGCGATTCCAGCCAGTTCGGTCCCGAGCTTAGTCTTGGTCGAACATTGGCTGATGACCATCCGACCCGCAATATTGCGATTGTGAAATACGGTGCCGGCGGCACTAATCTTCATACTCAGTGGGATCCGGATGACGCAGGTGCAGATAATGAATACGATCGTTTCCTGAGAACGGTCAACAATGCCATCACAGCGCTACCCGCTGGGGATACTTATACGCTGAAAGGGATGCTCTGGATGCAAGGTGAGAATGATGCCCCTGCAACCGGTGGGAACTCCGTCAGCGCGAATTCCGTGGCTTACGAGGCGAACCTGACCAACTTTATTTCTAGGGTTCGCGAGGACTTGGGGGAGTCTGAGTTGACCTTTGTCATCGGGCAAATCGGCCATCTTAAAGATGTTCCTAATTCGAGTGCGAACTGGACTATCGTTCAGAATGCACAGGCTCGCACGGCGGCTCTCGATGACCATGCCCAAATGGTAGTCAATACGGACTTGCCGCTGAAAGATTTGGTTCACTATAACGCGGCTGGACAGGAAACTTTGGGCGAGAATTTTGCCAAAGCTTTGCAAGGGAGAATCGATCAACTCCAAATCAACAACGGAAGCTTCGAGATCGCCGCCTTCGGAAATAACGATGATGGTGACCAAGCTGACAACTTGGACTCGACTCTTATCTCCGGTTGGAGCGAGAGCGGCGTGAGTGGAAGTGCGGCTAAACAGGATGAAACCGGCACGATGAATTTGGACAGCGGGGTCTATTCGAATGCGGCAACGCTGGACATTGATGGAAGCAATGTTCTTTCAATCGTCGGTGATATCGCGCTTGAGCAATCGCTCTCGGCGGTGGCCGTCATTGGGAAGACTTATACGTTGACGGCTGCGATTGGTGACCGCGACGTGGGTCTTTATCAGGACTTTGCGGGCGCCCGGGTTGAGCTGCTCTCGGATGGACAGGTGTTGGCAGATTCGGGGGAGATTCTTAGTGGAGATGTCGTTGACGGGGCTTTCACTGACATTTCGTTTAGCTATACTGTGGAGAGTGACGACAATTTCGGTGTCCTCGGTATTCGCTTGGTCTCCTTGAATGAAAACGCGGGTTCTTCTTCAGTTGATTTTGATAATGTGCGCATTACCTCAGTTTCCGAGCTTAAGATCACCAAGTTCAATCAGGTCTCAGGGAATTCGATTGAAGTCACTTGGACGAGTGTTCCTTGGGAAACCTACGCGATCGACATCAGCTGGGACCTTGTGAACTGGTCTGAGTTCGTGCCGGAGATCGAGGGTGCTATTTCGCCAGTCGTCACGACGAGTTACCTGATGAGCCTGCCTCCTCCTGAGGTGCCGCGTCTTTTTTACCGAGTTCGTGTCAAATAGCGTGACGGAGGAAGGTGAGAGGGAAACCGCGGCGGGTGGAAAGAAGGGCCATGACAGAGGCATAGACCCTTTATTCATTTCTGCTTAGGAGCCGGTTTGGCTATCGGGTTCACTTTGCAGCCCGAGGTTACTTTGCAATCTCGCGGAGTTCACCCAGTTCTTTCTGGGCAATTTCTAATCCAGAGCACGGCTTGTCGTCTTGAATGAGTTCGTCGATTTGGAGCCATTGGTTGGGTGTCATGTAGACAAGATTTCCCTGACAGTTGTAGGGTGTATTCAACTTGAAGTTCCGGGAAGTGGTGGGCTCATCAATGGCGGTGCATGAGGAGACTGGATATTGAGTGCCGTTGAGGGTGACGTAGGACTTGCCAGGTTTCACGACATGCCTGTTCACGAGCAACTGGGCAGATTGTCTGAAGTCGAGTTCGAAGTCTTTTTCGTGAGGGACGTAGTTGTAGGTGTAGACACTTTTGTCCTGAGGAGTTCTGGGAATACTATCGCTCTCAACATCATCGAGTATTTGCTTTACGACGGCTTCGTCGGCTTTCCAAATCCGATCGTAGAGAGAATCAACGGTATCGCCATTTTCCACAGGAACATAGGATGTGTAGGCAATTTCACCGGTATCTAAACCTGAGTCCATAAAGTGGACTGCCATTCCGGATTGCTCGTCACCATACCAAATGGTCCAGAAGCCTGGGTGCCTTCCACAATGGCGAGGTAGGAG
Organism: Akkermansiaceae bacterium; assembly: GCA_023299815.1. Classification (GTDB taxonomy): domain Bacteria; phylum Verrucomicrobiota; class Verrucomicrobiia; order Verrucomicrobiales; family Akkermansiaceae; genus SW10. The sequence goes on along the minus strand of JALZWA010000172.1, from coordinate 4,092 downwards.
AGAGGTGTGGAAGTTGAGCACGCCCATCGGGGGAATTGAGAGGAACTCATCAGGTAGGAAAAACTGGTAACCGATGACGACGATGATGTCGGGATTCCATTCACGGATTTGGTCCATCACGCCTTCATCTTTCGGCTTCCCGCAGATGATTGGAATGTTCTGCTCTTCAGCCACGAGATTGAGTGGCTTACTTGAGCTGCCTCCTGAAGTTGTGGTGGTGATGCCTTCGGTGGGAGATTCTAGGATTCCAACAATATTGGCATCATTCTTCACGAAATACTCCATGTGAATCGATGTGAGTTCCCATGTTCGGGTGCCGATGATTACAATGCGCTTATTCCTCATTCCTTGCTTCTTAATTTTTCACAGCAAATCGCTGCTCGCTGAAACGATGCAAAGGATCGACTCACAAAACAAGAATCTTCATGGAAGGGGGGTAGAACCTTTGATGGAGATTCCATGAGAGACCTTTTATTAAGATGTCGCTTGCTCTGAGTTCTAGTCTCGCTGGGGCCTCCCTACCGGGTTACTCCGGTTTTTCGATTTGGATTCTGGGGAAGACGGGCTTGGGTTTTCCGGTGAGGTGGCCGGGTTCTAGGAGGCCCCATTTGAGATCGGGGAGCTTCATTTGGGCGAGCTCGGGTTTGTTGAGCTGGCCGTAGATTTTTGTGGCAGCGTCTGGGAGGATGGGGGAGAGGAGGAAGGCGAGGTGGGCGCAGGACTCGGCGGTGTGGCTGAGGATTTCTCCGACGCGGGGAAGGAGGCTTTCGTCTTTCTTCATGGTCCATGGCTGGCTGCGCTCGAGGTAGCCGTTGCAGTGGGTGACGTGGTCGTTGATGGCTTGGAGGGCGATGCTGAGCTCGCAGTTCTCCATGGCGGCGGTGTAGGCGGCGGTGGATTTGGCGAGGGATTCGCGGAGGGCGATGTCTTCTGCTTCCGTGGTGTCGGTGGAGGCGACGGTGGAGGCGCAGGCTCCTTTGAGGAGGTTGATGGAGCGGTTGAGGAGGTTGCCGAGGTCGTTAGCGAGCTCGGTGTTGAAGATCATGACGAGGCGGTCGAGATCGAAGTCGCTGTCTTTGCCTGAGTGGATGTCGCGGCAGAGGTAGTAGCGGACGGTATCGGGGCCGAATTTGTCAGCGAGTTCGTCTGGGTCGACGATGTTGCCGAGGGATTTGGACATTTTATCACCGCGGATGTTCCAGAATCCGTGAACGAGGAGGGTGGGCATGTCGCTGGCCTCGAAGCCGATGGCGTGGAGCATGCAGGGCCAGTAGATGGCGTGGGCGGGGACGAGGATGTCTTTTCCGATGATTTGAAGATCGGCGGGCCAGAGGCCATCGAAGTCGGGGAGGTCGGAGTCCACGGGCTTCTTGTAGCCGGCGAAGGAGAGGTAGTTGATGAGGGCGTCAAACCAGACGTAGGTGACGAACTCGGGATCGAAGGGAAGGGGGATACCCCAGGACATGCGCTCACGGGGGCGGGAGATGCAGAGGTCGGTCTCGCCTGCGCGCTCGATGGCATTGAGGACCTCGTTCTTGCGGAATTCGGGGATGATTTTGAGGGCGTCTGACTCGACGGTGGATTGGAGCCACTCGGCGTGGTCTGAGAGTTTAAAATACCAGTTCTCTTCTTCGATCTCTACGACTTCACCCCACTCGGAGCCGAACTCACTTTCTTCATTGCGGTCACGGTCGGTGAGGAATTGTTCTTGGCGCACGGAGTAGAATCCGGCGTGGGACTTTTTATAAAGAGAGCCTTTTGCTTCGAGCTCGGTGAGGATGGCTTGGACGCAGGCTTTGTGGCGGTCGTCGGTGGTCTCGGCCCAGCCATCGTAGGAGACGCCGAGTTTTTCCCAGAGTTTGATGAAGCCCTTGGTGTTGCGCTTGGTGAGGGTGGCGACGTTGACGCCTTCAGCCTCGGCAGTTTTCACCATCTTTTGACCGTGCTGATCGACTCCGGTGAGGAAGTAAGCTTCTTCTCCTTTGAGGCGCTGGTAGCGGGTGAGGACATCGGCGAGGATTTTCTCGTAGGCGTGGCCGATGTGGGGCTTGCCGTTTGGGTAATCGATGGCGGTGGTGATATAGAACATTTTAGGGAGAAAGTGAGTGGTGGGGTGGAAATCCTAAATTCTAAATTTTGAAACTCTAAACAAATTCGAAATGGGGAAATTAGAAACTTAGAGGCTACCGCTGGATTTGGTGACGATGGCTCCGAGGATTTTCATGAGCTGGGTGGATTCGTCGCGGAGGGTTTCGCGGGAGGTTTCTAGTTCGGGTTTGGTTTCGAGATCTAGGAGGCGGAGGAAAAAGGTGGATTCTTTGGATTCTTTGGCTTCTTTACGGGCAATTTTGACGCGGTAGAGAAAGTCTTTTTTGCTGAGGGCTTCGTTTGCCTCGATGTAGTTCGCTCCGATGGAAGCGGAGCAGCGGATGAGCTGCTTGGCATCCTCCTTATTTCCAATGGTAACTGGAATCTTCTTAAGGAAAACTCTTACATTCTTGGCGAAAAGAAAGGTGCGCTCTTCAAGATCGTATGCTTGCTCCGCCATATCAGTTTCAGATTTTGAGTTTATCCATTTCGAATTTGTTTAGAGTTTCAAAATTTAGAATTTAGGATTTTAGCGACTCAAGATTTGAGCCTGCTGACCTTACCACCCATCGAGAGGACCCTCGCGTTGGCTTTGGCGTGCTCGGCTTCGGCGATTTGGCCGTCTTGGACATACATCTGTGAGAGGCCGGTCCAGGTGAGGAGGTCGTCGGGATTGAGGAGGGTGGCTTTGATGCCACAGCCGATGGCTTCTTTGACCTTCTTGAGCTTGAGGAGGACCATGCCGAGAGCTTGCCAGCCATCGAAGAAGTCGTCATCAGCGCCGACGGCTTCGCGGTAAGCGGCTTCAGCTTCTTTGAGCTCGCCGAGGGCGAGATGGGTGTGACCTCGCTCGAAGGCGGCGTCTCTGGTAGCGAGGTCAGGCATGTTGGGTTATTGGTCTTCGTCGGTGACGTAGTATTCTACGCCGTTCTCGGTGTAGCGGTCCTTGAGCCAGTTCTGGAAGGTGGCGAGGCGCAGACGGGAGTTCTCGGACTTGATGTAGTTCTCGAGCTGGTCATTGAAGGCGTCATCGACGGTGACCTCACGCTTTTCGACGAAGACGATGAGTGCGCGCTCGGGGTCGTCTTCAGAGGGAAGGAACTTGATGTCAGCGATGGTGCCAGGGTCGGTGAAGCGACCGGCATCGAAAGCAGGTGGGACGTTGGGCTGTCCGAAGCGGCTGGGTGGAATGGTGATGCCAGCGAGCTTTTCGATTTTCTGGTCATTTTCTTTCGCGGCGTCCTCGAAGGATTTTTCTGCGGCGATTCCGGCGACGAGCTTGGCGTGGAGAGTCTCGGCTTCGGTCTTGAGTTGTTCGCGGGCCATTTGCGCTTTGAGGTCCACGGTGGCTCTGACTTTCGCTTCTTCATAAGTGAGGGGGCGAGAGGCTTCGGTCTCGATGAGCTTGATGACGATGTAGTGATCGGCGGTCTGCTGTGGGGCGGAAACGAGTTCGTCTTCGTCTTTTGCATTTTCTGACTCAAAGGCGATGTCGGAAACTTTTCCGATCCGGTTGTTGAGAGCGATAATGTCGAGAGCCTTTGGCGGCTCGGCTTGGGTGAAGAGTTCAGTGGTAGTGATCTTGAGTTTCAGTTTTTCGGCTTGGGACTCGAAGGTTGCTCCGGAGAGCTCAACGATGGGGTCGTAGAATTCGTCGACCTTCGGGCCGAGGGCGTCGATAGCAGCTTTGCGTTGAGCGGGGGTGAGCTGGTCCTTGGCTGACTTGGCTACAGGCTCGGGCTTTTTGACGACGGGAGCAGTAACCGGAGTGGCAACTGGAGCAGGAACTTCAATGGTGGTTTGGGTAGGCTCAGCAGGTTCGCCTTGGGCTCCGATTTCTCCTTCTGCGCCTTCCACTTCTTGGGTGGGAGTGGGAGCTTCGGTGGCTTCAGTTGCTGCTTTGTTGGCTTTAGTTGCGGCAGCTGCAGCAGCAGCAGCAGCAGCAGCTTCGGCTTCCTTCGCTTGTTCTTGCTGGTTCTTGCGAGCGTTCTCAGCAGCCTTTTT
>JALZWA010000171.1 GCA_023299815.1 Akkermansiaceae bacterium | reverse complement strand
ATCGATACCGAAGTCCTCCTCGCGCTTCCTGATGGTGAGGAAAAAGTCCGCGCCCTCATGGACGAAGTCCTCCTCGCTGCCCGTGCGCTCGGCCACGAGATCGAGCCCGCCTATGCGGAATACCAACTCAAGCGCACCTACCCCATGGGCCCTTACCGGCCCTCCAGCATGATCGACTTCGTCGAAGGCCGTGAGGTCGAAGTCGAAGCCATCTGGGGCGAGCCGCTCCGCCGCGCACAAGTAGCCGGAGCAGAAGTTCCGCTGATGGAAGCGCTCTACCAAGAGATTCAGAAGCTGACTGATCTCTAGCTCTTGAGCCACGGCAGTGCCTTTCGGGAATTCTAAAGCTGAGGAAGGACCCACTCATATTCCGCCGCGATTTGATCGGTAAGCGGCTTCTGCAAGTGATCTGGAAGCACGCCCCAAGTGTAAGTCTCGATCTCGAGATGTGGGCAGGTTTCTGGGAATTTCTTCAAATAGGAAAGCGCCGCCTCGGCGTGATCGAGCGTCGAACCAAGCGGCGCAAGCGGCTCGGAATAAAGCGGGACGTGGAAGTGGATGCGACCTTCGGTCTGAGTGTTAAGTGTTAAGTTTTCAGTTTGAAGTGGGGAGAGGAAATCTGGGAGATCCTTGAAGCGGGTGAGCGGCTCGGTGTTGAGAATGACCTGGTGCAGATAAGTCGGCTCATCGAACTGACGGATCGCCTTGAGCGCCTCATCATTTTGCGGATCGAATGAGAGCGCATTTGAGAGATGGATTTTAGAGATGCGGAGGCCGGCGTCGGTGAGGGCTTTGAGAGAGGCGTGGCAGTCCTCGAACTCGAGCGCGAAGTGGCAGGTGTCATAGTTGATCCCGATGTGGCGGGTGAGGCAGTCGGTGCGGAGGTCCTTCGCTTTGCACCACGCGAAGAAGCGCTCGAAAAAGGCGAGGGTTTCTGCGGTGTTTTCAAAGTGCCCAAGCGGTTCAGGTTCGAGTCCGAGATGGAGGTCTTTTCCACTTTCTGCACCCATCGTTTCGATGAAGCGGGCGCAGGCGTAGAGGTTGGCAAAGATGAGGTTCTCATCCGCGCCGAATTCCTTAAACGATCCCGGCAGCGTCGAGACCGAGCCACCTGTTTCCTCGGTGCAAAGCTCGGCGATGATGATGAAGAGATTGTTCGTGTAGGTGAGTCGCGCTTCGGTGGTCCAATCTGGTTGGTAGACTTTTTCCTTCACCCGCTCGCCGTGGAAGGCACCGTAGGGGAAGCCGTTGATGGTGAAGACGTAGCAGTTCACTTCAAAGAGCCACGCTTTGAAAAGACGAAGGTTTACCCCGTCCGGCCCGATCAGTTCCTCGGCCGCACGGGCGGAAAGCCGAAGTCCGATCGCAAAGGGTGAATTCGGCGAAACCCGATCCCGCACCGCGAGCACATCGGTCTTCAGGACTTCAAAGGTTTCCTCCCAGCTTTCTGCCGGATGAATATTCGTGCAGTAGGCGAGATCGTGGTGGGCATTCGGCTTCACGAGCGATGTCTACCCGAGAGCTTCGCGAGAGTAAAAGAGGAAGTTACACCGAGAAGTTCGGACACTGGCTCAAGAAGGCCTTGGGATTTTCAAAGATCACCTTGTCCACGATCTCGGGGGAGTGGTGGCGCTTTTTCATCTCCAGTGCGGTCTTGATCACGGCGAGCGGATCAGAGATGCCCCAGTCACAGGCGGAGTTCATCCAGATGCGCTCCATTCCGAAGGTTTCTAGGATGTCGACGGCGCGTGCGGGTGAGCACTTTGACTCGGGGTAAAGGGTCATGCCGGCCCAGTAACCTTCATCTAGGACGAGCGGCGCAGTGTGCTCTTCGACGTGGTCGATGATGACGCGGTCACGGTCGACATTCGCATTCTTAAGCGCGTCTAAGATAAGACGGGTGCCTTTGAGCTTATCCTCTAGGTGAGGGGTGTGGATTAAAATGGGGCGGTCGAATTTCTTCGCGATCTCGAGGTGCTCTTCGAAGATCATGAGCTCGTTCTTCGTGTTCTTATTCAGCCCGATCTCGCCGATGCCGAGGACGTTCGGCTTATCGATGAAGTCGGGGATGAGGGCCATGACCTCGCGGGCGAAGACGGGGTCTTCTGCTTCCTTCGGGTTGATGCAGAGCCAGCAGAAATGCTTGATGCCGAACTTGGCGGCGCGTGCGGGTTCGTATTCGGTGAGCTGGCGGTAGTAGTCGAAAAATCCTTGCGCGGAGGCGCGGTCATACCCGGCCCAGAAGGCGGGTTCGCAGAGTGCCTCGCAGCCGACTTGCGCGATGGTCTGGTAGTCAGCGGTGGTGCGGCTGACCATGTGGGCGTGAGGTTCGATGTAGCGCATAGAAAGAGGTGATTAGATTACTGGGTATTTGAGTTACTGAGCTTCAGCGAGGGAATTCTGAATAAACCCGAAGTGCTTGTCATGAAAAAGAAGGTCGTAGCCGTAGCGAAGGGCGCAAGCTTGGATCTGGATATCGGATAAGGGGACGTTCACCCCGTCAAGGACACAGATGCGAGCGACTCTCGCAGTTTCGCTCCATACCGCATCATCGAATTCCACCATCTTGGTGAGACTTAGGAACTCGGTAAGGTTTTTCTCTTCGCGTTTCCCTCGGGCTCCGCAGACGAGCTCTACCCAAATGACTGGATTAATGGCGATGAGTCCCAAGCCGAGATCTTTTTCGAATTTGGGAAGCTCTAGTCTGGAGAGGTTCCCGCGGAAGTAGTCAATGCAGTAGGAGGTATCGGCCATTTTCATGACTTCGCCTTTTTAAAATCTTCCAGCTGCCGGGTGGTTTCGGAAAAGTCAGCCTTTTCAATTTCGTCGTTACTCCTGAAATTGAGCGGCTTTTTTTGGATCTCTCCGCTGAGTCTGCGCACTCGCTCATGGCGGGTGTAGAATTCCAAGGCGGTCACGATGGCGTCTTTTTTGCTCCGTGCACCGGAGAAATCGAGAGAATCCTTCAAGAGATTTTCAGGAATATCAACAGTGGTCTTCATGGAAGCTAGTTTACCTCAAAAAGGATTCTTTTCAAGCTTCCTGGTGCGCGCCGAAGGCGAATTGGATGCCCGCGCTCTCGGCTGGTTCGGTAGAGTGATCGGAGAATGCGAGGTGGACCGCTTGGGCGCGGGTCGTTCCGGCGGGAGGGTTCTGCATCGCCTCCAGTGCTTTGGCAAAGGCGGGGTGGCGGAAGTCCGCTTCACCCTCGTGGCGATCTACTCGATCTAGGAATGACGCGATTTCAAGCAACTTGAAGCGGGCATCCATGAAGTAGATGTCCTGAATTTCCTTCTTCGTAGGCATGGGCGGAAGTTAGACGGAAAAAGGAAATGACGCAACGCCTCAGCCTTGGTCTTATTTTCCTTCAGGAAGCGGAGCGCTGCGGCCGCTTTCCTTGAGCTCGGTCAGTTTTGCTTTGAGGCGCGCGGTGATTTCGGGCTGCTTGAAGTAAAGGTTGGTCGTCTCGCCGGGGTCGGTTTTGAGGTTGTAGAGCTGGCCGGGGGCGTCGGGTGCTTTCTCAGGGAGAGCATAGGAATACATCCAGCCGCCTTCGCGATCGTAGCGGTTTCCTCCAGAGCCTTTGTGATCCATATATTTCCAGTGATCTTCGCGGATGGAAATGAGGCCTGCTCTTGTTGACTGCTGGAGCATGTATGGGCGGATCTGTTTTTCACCGGCTTTCCCCTTGAGGGCGGCGAGCATGTTGAAGCTGTCTTCTGCGGCTTCCTTTGGGAGGGGGGCGTCGACGATGGCGGCGCAGGTGGCCATGACATCGGTCAGGCTGAGGAGCTGATCTGAGGTGGTTTTTGCGGGGATGACATTAGGCCAGTGGGCGATGAAGGGGACGCGGTGGCCACCTTCCCAGTGGTCTCGCTTGACTCCGCGCCAGGGGCGGGCGCCATCGTGTGCGTGGGTCTTGCGCATCGAGGAGGTGGTGAGGTCTTCGGGGCCATTATCGCTGGAGAAGATAACGAGGGTGTTTTCGTCGAGATTGAGACGGTTTAGGGTTTTCATGAGCTCGCCGACAATGTGGTCCATTTGGAAAATGAAATCACCGTGAGGTCCGGACTGGGTCTTGCCTTGGAATTGCTTGGCGGGGAATGAGGGCAGGTGAACGGCCTGCATGGAGTGGAAGAGGAAGAAAGGTTTCTCGGGTGTCTTGGCCACGTGCTCTTCGAGGAATTCTACAGACTTATCGAGAAAGACCATGTCGACCTCGTTCAGATCAAAGTCATCCGCGATCCAGCCTCGGCGGCAGTCGAGCGAGTAGGGATTGCCCTTGATCGTTTGGGATTCGACGAGCTTGGTGGGAGGGACGGGGATGCGATCATTGTGGATGTAGGCGTAGAGCCAGTCGGTGGTGGGGCAGCAGGCGGTGCCGAAGAAGTGGTCGAACCCTTGCGAGAACGGTCCCCCTACGATGGGGCGCGAGTAGTCGATCAGGCTGACTCCTTTGTTATTCTTTTCAGAAATGGGGGCGCCTTCTTGATCGAAGAAAGTCATTCCGACATGCCATTTTCCGATGCAGGCGGTGGCATATCCTTTGCCACGGAGCATTTCTGCGATGGTGAGCCGCTCGTCGAGAATCATCGACGGTCCTCCTGTTCCAGAGAAGACACGAGAGACTCCGGTGCGGAAGGCCATGCTTCCGGTCATGAGGGAGTAACGAGTGGGGGTGCAAACCGTGGCAGGGCTGTGTGCGTCTGTGAAACGAATGCCCTTTTCCGCAAGTTGATCGAGGTGCGGGGTCGGGATCTTGGAGGCGGGATTGTAGCAGCCTAGGTCGCCGTAGCCTAGGTCATCGGCTAGGATGAGGAGGATATTGGGCTGTTTCTCTCTCGCTTGGAGGGTTCCGAACGCTGATAGGCTGAGCGCGATGAGGGTGAGAATTCCTGTAGTGGACACATCGGTAGGGTAGTGCCTTTACCGAATTTTAGAACAGGCTTTTCTCGCAGCTCTGCTGATGGACTTAAGCGACGCCGGTGACGTGCTCGTAGAAGTCGGGTCCGAGTTCCTTCAGCGGCTCGCGAAGCTGATCGACTTCCGCTTTTGGTCCGTGGATCTCGATACGGATGAGTTCAGAAATGGTGAGGGCTTCCTCGATACAAGCTCCCACATTTTCTAAGTGCTTCAGCACTCCGGCTGCTCCCGCATAAGCTTCTCGGCAGAAAACGACGTTCCCGCAGACGGTGAAGTCGTAGTAGTGGCAGGTCTCTTCCGTCTGGGTCTTCGCGACAAAGCGCGTCATCAACTCCTTGAAGGAATCGAGCTTGCCCTCTTGGACTTTGAAATAAGGGTTGATGCTGACGGCTTGTGAAAGTTCGCTCATGAGTCCCAAAGTCACTCATAATGACATCCTTTCAAGCAGGAAAACCGACAACTCTCAGACTTGGGGTTTTCGATGCTCGCGGAGGTGAAGGACGACATCTCCGACCGTCTTGAGAATCACGAGTAGCACCACGAGTGCGGCGGGGCTCCCCAGTGTCATCACAAGCATCCCTCCGAAGATGATGGTGAGGTGCAGGACAAGAATGCGCGGGTAGGGGAGGAACATCACCTTGGGCAACTCGAGCCGCTGGGCCTCGCCTTTTCCATGGTAGTTGAAGAAGAAGGAGAAAAGGTGACTCGTGAGGAAGCCTAGGAAGACGATCCGGTAGTCGCTGAAGGCCTGCTTCATCCCGTCAAAGGGGAAGGTCATCCCCGTGAAGCCATTCAGCTCGCTAAAGACAAAGGCTCCGTGAACGAAGGTGAAAATCCCGTAGTGAA
>JALZWA010000170.1 GCA_023299815.1 Akkermansiaceae bacterium | reverse complement strand
TTCTTCACCCCCACCCCGCTATCGTCTTGCGAGAGTGTGGTGGTAGGAAAGCGCACGAGCCGGACGCCGCGATGGCCGGTGGCGGCGGCGTAACCGATGACATCGAGGAAAGCTCCCCCGCCAATGACAAGGATGTAGGAATGGCGGTCGATGTGGTGCCGCTCGATGGCGGCCATCGCTTGGTGATAGACCTGATCGTCCCGCTTGGCGTCTTCCGCACCCGCGAGCCATTCGACTCCGGTGAGACGGATCCCGGCGAGGTCAGAAAAGTAATCCTGAATCTGCCCTTCCAGCTGCGGAAAGTGCTCGCGGATGCCATTTTCAATAAAAACGAGCGCCTTGCTATGCCCCCGAGCCTCAAGAAGACCGGACAGGAGATCGTTCCCAGAGGAGAAAGCTCCTCGGGTAAAGCGGATGCGGTGGCGGAAGCTCACCTGGATGTCAAAATCTTCGCCTGTCATGCTGCGGTCCATTATCACTAATTCACACTACGGAGAATTGCTATCGAATCTTAGCCCTCTAAGCTCCCTTTATGGAAATAATTTCTCATTTTGAAGGGCGCTACCTCTCGCTGAGGGAAATTGACGACTGGGAATTCTCCACCCGCCCGAATGCGACCGCGGTGGTAGGCGTCTTAGCACTGACCTCAAAAGGCGAAGTGGTGCTGGTGGAACAATACCGGAGGCCCATGCAGGCCCGCGTCCTAGAAATCTGTGCAGGACTCGTGGGTGACGAGCCTGAATTCGCCGGAGAATCGCTCGCCGACACCGCCCGCAGGGAACTTCTGGAGGAGACCGGCTATGTTTCTGAGGAAATGATCCCCCTCCTCTCGTCTCCCACCTCAGCAGGAATGACCGATGAAATGACGCACCTTTTCCTCGCCGAGAATGCCACGCCATCAGGCCCGGGCGGAGGAGTGGATGGCGAGGACATCATCACGCATCTGGTGCCCCTCGATGATTTGGTTGCCTTTTTTGACACTTCTATGAAGAAGGGCCTCCTCATCGACTTCAAGATTCATGCCGCGCTCGCGGCGAGGCAGATGCACCAAGCTGGAAAAAACCCTGTATAATAAGACTCTATCTCACGTAGACTCACGACAGACATGACTCGCTGGTTCATTCTCCTTCTCACACAACAGGCCCTCGCGGAGCTGCCTGAAACCGTGGGTTTCAATGAGCACGTGCAGCCCATCCTCTCGGCAAACTGCTATCAATGTCACGGCCCCGATTCCTCGACGCGCACGCCGAAGTCCAATCCGCTGCGTCTCGATCGGGAAGAGTTCGCCTTCGAGCCGCGCAGCGATGGCCAAGCCGTCATCATCAAAGGTGACCCTGAAAACTCGGAACTGATCAAGCGCATCTCGACCAACGATGATGATGACGTGATGCCTCCCCCGGAGAGCCATAAGGCACCTCTGAAGCCCGAGGAGGTCGCCCTTTTATCCAAGTGGATCGAGCAAGGCGCGCCCTACGAGGAACACTGGGCCTTCATCCAGCCCGCGCGCCCGGACATTCCGGAATCGGAATCTCGCTGGGGAAATAATGCCATCGATCACTTCATCGGAGCCCAGCTTGAGACGCGCGGCCTCACCCCAAACGACCCCGAGCAAACCCACCGCTTGATCCGCCGGCTCAGTCTTGATGTCACCGGCCTGCCGCCCAGCGCGGAGCAGATCAGCTCGTTTCAAGAAGCAGCGGCCTCGCACCTCGGCACTGCGGTTCAGCTCGCAGTCTCCGAGATGCTCGGGACAGACGCTTACGCCGAGCACTTCGCCCGCCACTGGCTCGATGCCGCGCGCTATGCCGACACCCATGGGATTCACTTCGACAACTACCGCCTCATCTGGCCCTACCGCGACTGGGTCATCAGCTCATTTAGAAAAAATCAATCGTTCAAGGACTTCACCATCGAGCAAATCGCGGGCGACCTACTCCCCTCCCCGACTCTCGACCAAATCGTGGCGACAGGATTCAACCGCTGTCTTCCCACCACCGGTGAAGGCGGCGCGATCGACGAAGAATATGCCGCAATCTACGCCCAAGACCAAGTCGAGACCACCTCTGCGATTTGGCTCGGACTGAGCACCGGCTGTGCAGCTTGCCACGATCACAAATTCGATCCCATTTCACAGAAAGACTTCTACGCCCTCACCGCCTTCTTCCGGAATACCACGATGGCTCCGATGGATCGAAACAAGGCCGACCATCCGCCCAATGCCTTTGTCCCCCGCCGCGTCGACCGCTCTCAGTGGAAAAACCTCACGGAAAAAATCAAGGCCACCCATCAGGAGATTCAGCAGCGCAAGAAAAGTGCCGCGCCAGACGAAGCCGCTTGGCTCGCCTCGCTCCACCCCGAGCAGATCGAATTCTTAGCCGACTACCCTGACGTCGCCCACCCCCTCATCATTGAGGAGGGCCAACTCGATCTCGGGAACCACCAAATTCCTTTCACCGAGGCGACCGTAGCGAGTGATCTCGGGGCCAGTCCTCAACTCGACGGACTCAATCTCGAGCTGAGTGACGCAGCCTCTTTCGAAGCGCGCGATCAGGTCACCTTTGGCGGCTACCTCAAGCTTGATGCGCAGGGAAATGGCGCCGTCATCTCCCGCATGGACAACCGGCAGGACAATCGTGGCTGGGACCTCTGGATCGAGAACTCACGCATCGGCTCTCACATTATCGACCAATGGCCTGACAAAGCGATCAAAGCAGTCACCAAGAAAGCCCTCCCTCTCCATCAGTGGCTCCATGTCATCGTCACCTATGATGGCCAAGCCGAACCCAAGAAGAGCCTCACTATCTACATCGATGGTAAGATCGCCCCCCTTAATTACACCCACACTGGGAAGATCGAGAGCATCGAGCCCTTCGTCCCGCTGCGCCTCGGCGGGCGTCACCCCGACACCGCATTTCAGGGAAAGGCGACCTTCCACAGCTTCAGCCTCTACAAGCGTCTCCTCAGCGCTGAGGAAATCGCCCAAGCGGCGAACGAAAAAGGAATCGACCAACTCCTTCTCATCCCCGCGGAAGAGAGAACAGAGCCCCAGCATCAAGTCATCACGAACTACTTCCTCTCCCACATCGATCCCCTCACCCGTAATCTTAAGGAAAAACTCGTCGAGCTAGAGAGCCGCCAAGCGAAGCTCAGAAAAGCAGGCTCCCTCACCCTCGTGATGGAAGAAAAAAAAGGCCCCGCCTTTGCTCACATTCTCGACCGAGGCGAATACAGCCTGAAGAAGGAAGAGGTCGCCGCGGCCATTCCTGAGATTTTTCAAAGTGACCTCACAGACGCTCCGCAGTCCCGCAAAGAACTCGCCGAGTGGCTCGTGAGCGAGAGGAACCCGCTCACCGCGCGCGTGACCGTCAATCGCTTCTGGTATTACTTTTTCGGACGCGGCCTTGTCGAAACCACCGAGGACTTCGGCATCATGGGCTCCCCGCCCACTCACCCCGAACTTCTCGACTGGCTCGCGGTCGAGTTCATAGAATCGGGCTGGGACGTCCACCATCTCATCGAGCTCATCACCGGCTCCGCGACCTACCAACTTTCGGAAAATGTCAGCTCGGATCAGCGCGAAAAAGACCCCGATAACCTCTACCTCGCTCGCTCCCCGCGGCCTCGTTTGGAAGCCGAACAAATCCGCGACCTCGCCCTCGCCGCCTCCGGCTTGCTTGTTGAAAAAGTCGGGGGTCCCTCCGTGAAGCCCTACCAACCCGAGGGACTCTGGAAAGAAGTCGCGATGAAGGGATCCAACACCAAACTTTATCAGCAAGACAAGAGCGAGGGGCTCTACCGCCGCTCCCTCTACACCTTCTGGAAGCGCACCGCCAGCCACCCCAGCATGGTGATCCTCAATGCACCCACCCGTGAAACCTTCTGCGTCCGACGAAATGTCACCAACACCCCCCTTCAAGCACTCGTCACCCTCAACGACCCCCAGTTCATCGAAGCCGCCCGCCACCTTGCCACCACCGCGCTGCGCGAGAGTGACTCCTTTGATCATCGCCTCGACTCCATCACCAAGAAGCTCCTCAGTCGCATTTTTCAAAACGACGAGCGAGCGATCATTCGCCAATCTCTGAACAAGGTCATGGCTTCCTATCAAGACCAGCCCGAGCTGGTCCACCGCCTCATCAACGTCGGTGACTCGCCCACCGATGACTCCCTCAACCCCTCCGACCTCGCAAGCTGGACCATCATCGCTTCACAGATTTTCAACCTCGACGAAACCCTCACGAAGTAAACAGCTATGGACAACCTTCTCGACTTCAATGCCGCAGTTTCTCGTCGTCAATTTTTCCGAAAAAATGCCAGCGGGCTCGGCGCGGCTGCGCTTGCTTCACTCCTCCCCTCAGCGGCCTCCGGCTCCCAAGTCCCCGCCCATCTCAAAAA
>JALZWA010000169.1 GCA_023299815.1 Akkermansiaceae bacterium | reverse complement strand
CAAGTTTCGTGATGTCGAACAGCTTCACCAACCAGACCCTCGCACAGATCGCTCTCTGGGAGTCTCGTGAAACCCGCGAGATCGGCGTTGAAGTTCTTCCTAAGGAGCTTGATGAAGAAGTAGCACGTCTCCACCTCGATAAGATTGGTGCCAAGCTCACTGTTCTTTCTAAAGAGCAAGCTGACTACATCGACGTCAATCAAGAAGGCCCCTTCAAGCCTGCTCATTATCGCTACTAAGACGTAGCAGAGGCTCTTAGCCTCTGACTCTTTCTCAAAGCCCGCCCGTCAAACGGCGGGCTTTCTTTTTGAAAAGATATCCTCAAGCTCTGCTCATGAGTGATCATCCCTATCTGGCCCCGCAGACCAATCCCATGTAAGCGACTGATGACGTCGCGCGTCAGATGCAGGGCTTGCAATGGCCGCTGAAGCTCTCTTTTAAAATTCTAGCTCTCGCCAGTCAGGCTACAGTGACCGATGCGAATGGGAGAGTAGTCTGCTACACCAAGCAGAAGCTCTTTAAGTTCCGCGAGCACGTCGAGATTTTCACCGACGACACGAGGACGACTCTCCTCGCGGAGATCAAAACCAAGAAGATTCTCGATTGGTCTGCCCGCTATCATTTTACCGATGCAAAAAATGGCGATATCGGAAGCGTCGGTCGCCGTGGCTGGCGCAGCATGTGGCGTGCGCATTACGAGGTCTTCAATCCTGGTGATGAGACTCCTGATTTCTCGATCCGTGAGGAAAATGCCGCGGCAAAGTTCTTCGATGGTATTCTTGGTGAGATTCCCATCATTGGAATGCTCACGGGTTACCTCTTTCATCCGCGCTATGCCGCGACAAAATCTTCAGGGGAAGTCATGATGCGCATGACCAAGCAAGCTGCTTTTTGGGAAGGGAAATTCATTATCGAGAAGCCCGGAGAACTGACTGAACGCGAGGAGCTTAATCTCATCATGTCCTACCTCATGATGGTGCTTCTGGAGCGCAAGAGGGGGTAAGTTTTCAGAAATAATTCTGACAGGTTCCTTTTTGTGGGGCTCTGGTCGAGTGCTGATATCGAAGGGAAATACTCAGGATTTGGGGGCGAGGAGGTGTGCGCGATTTAGAATCAGGATTCTATTCTTTCCAGCGGCTGTGGGATTTGGTGTATCACAAGACGTGACTGCGAGTGATCCAGAAGAAGAGGTGAAAGTGAGGGTTCCTGTGAAGATTGAACTGGAGCCGGAATTTAAGGCGTTGGAAGAAATTATCGAGGAATTCGAGGATGGTCACCAGAAGTTGAGCAATAAGAGATCGCTGGAGGTCGCTTTTGCGAAAGGGCTCTATCCTTACGAGGAGAAGATGCGTAATTCCGAGTATTCTGCTGAGAAGTTAAAGTTACAAACTGAGCTGCTGAAGGTGCAGCACTGGGTGAAGACAAGCGGGAAGCAGTTGCTGACTTTGTTTGAGGGTCGGGATGCGGCCGGAAAAGGGGGCACGCTTCAGCGATTTATGGAGCATCTGAATCCTCGTGCGGCTCATATGGTAGCGCTGGAGTCGCCGACGGATTTTGAGCGAGGGCAGTGGTATTTTCAGCGCTATATCAAGCATTTGCCGGCGAATGGAGAAATGGTATTTTTTGATCGCTCTTGGTATAACCGGGCGGGGGTGGAGAAGGTGATGGAGTTCTGCACGCCCTCGGAATATCAGGAGTTTTTACGACAGTGCCCGCTGCTGGAACGGATGTTCGTAAACAGTGGGATCCACCTTTCTAAATACTGGTGTTCGGTGAGCCGTTTGGAGCAGCTCCGGCGATTTCACGGACGGAAGAGTGATCCACTGAAGCAGTGGAAGCTCAGCCCGATTGATATGGAGTCCCGCGATAAGTGGGATGACTACACGGAGGCAAAAGAGGCGATGTTTTTCCACACGCACACCGCAGATGCGCCATGGACGGTGATTAAGTCAGACGATAAGAAGCGTGCGCGGATTAACTGTGTGCGTCACTTCCTTCAGTCGCTCGATTATCCGGGTCGCGATCCTGATTTAACACCACCTGACCCTCAAATCGTCTTCAGTGCGTCAAATGCATTTGATTGCGAGAAGGACTACTAGTCTAGCCCGCGAGTTGGCCGCAGCCGGCTCCGACATCGATCCCTCTGCGCTGACGGACCGTGACAGGGATGCCGGCGGTCGCTTTGATGATGCGCTGGAACTCTAGCACGCGCTCTTCGGAGGGCGGCTGGCCATCAAATCCCTCGGTGGGATTGAGAGGGATGAGATTGACGTGGACTTGTCGACCTTTGAGAAGTTCGGCAAGGCGGGTGGCGTGATCGTCGCTGTCATTCGCGCCTTCGATGAGGGTCCAGGCGATGAGGACTTTGCGCTCGGTTTTCTCAGAGTAGGCACGGCAGGCATCGAGCAGATCCTCGATCGGCCAGCGCTTGTTGATCGGGATCAGGGCGCTGCGCTCCTGGTTGCTCGCGCCGTGGAGGCTGACCGAGAGTTCGTAGCCTTTTCCAGCTTCCGCGAGTTTTTGAATCCCGGGGATGTGTCCCACGGTGCTGATCGAGATGCGGGAGGGTGCGATGCCGATGCCGCGTGGGTCGCTGATGACTGCAAGTCCCTTCATGAGCTCTTTGAAATTATGAAGCGGCTCGCCCATGCCCATCATGACGACGTTTCGGAGGGGCTCTTTGCCCTCGGTCGCCAAGTGGTTATTGAGAAACTGAATCTGTGCCACCATTTCTCCTGCGGTCAGGTGGCGGGTGAAGCCCATCTTGCCAGTAGCGCAGAAGACGCAGCCCATCGCGCAGCCGACTTGGCTACTGATGCAGGCGGTGTAGCGGCCCCGGTAGCCCATGAGGACGGTTTCGATCTCCTTGCCATCGGCGAAGCGGAGGAGGAACTTACGCGTGTAGCCATCTGAACTCGCAAGATCCTTCACGATGGTCATCTCAGGCGGCTTCCGTGCTGCAATCCAGCGCTGGGCACCGGGAGCAAGCTTGCCTCCTTTTTTATAAAGAGAGCGGTAGATCTCCTGAGCATGGACAGCCTTGATTCCCTCACTACGAAGGGAATCCTCGAGGTCAGAAAAGGGGAAGTCGTAGAGCGAGTCCATGGAGCGGGGGAGTTGAAGCATTTTTTTGCCGAAGTGAAAAGCTCAGGGGCTTTTTAGAAGAAGGGAAAGTTTTCCCCAAATGTCATTTTCGGGGTGCATCTGGTAGGGTCCCTCGTCCAGACTCCTCCCGATGTCTGACTCCTTCGTTCACCTGCACCTTCACACCGGCTATTCTACGCTGGATGGTGCCTGCCGGACAAAGGACGTAGCCAAGCGCGCCGCAGAGCTGGGAATGCCTGCGGTGGCGATGACGGATCACGGGAACCTCTACGGGACGATCGAGTTCTACAAAGCCTGCACCTCAGCTGGCGTGAAGCCGATTCTAGGCTGCGAGATCTACCTAGCACCCGAGGCGATGGCTGACATGAAGGAGATCCCCGGGCGGGCTTCCTCGACCCACCTGACGCTCCTCGCGGAAAATAACGAAGGCTGGGTCAATCTTCAGAAGCTCGTTTCCATCGGCCACCTTGAGGGCTCCTATGGTGGCATCCCGCGCGTGGATCGTGAGATCTTACGGAAGCACTCAGCGGGGATCATTTGCCTTTCTGGTTGTATTTCAGGACCGATCAACGAGTGGATCCTTAAGGACCAGGATGACATCGCCTACGAGACTGCGGAGGAACTCTGCGAGATCTACGGGAAGGAAAATTTTTACCTAGAGGTCCATAATC
This sequence comes from Akkermansiaceae bacterium, assembly GCA_023299815.1. Taxonomy (GTDB): domain Bacteria; phylum Verrucomicrobiota; class Verrucomicrobiia; order Verrucomicrobiales; family Akkermansiaceae; genus SW10. The sequence goes on along the minus strand of JALZWA010000169.1, from coordinate 1,330 downwards.
ACGGGCTTGAGCCGCAGGAGAAGGCCCGCGAAGTTCTCTACCAATTCGCCGAGCGCCTCGGCGTAAAGACGGTCGCGGCAAATGACGTCCATTTTCTAAATAAGGAAGACTACGAGGCGCACGACGTCCTCATTTGTATCGGAATCGGCCGCCTCATCATCGATGAGAACCGCAAGCGCTACTCGCCTGAAGTTTACTTCAAGACGCCGGAAGAAATGCGTGCGCTCTTTGCTGATCACCCGGAGTCCTGCGATGCCACGCTCGAGATCGCCGAGCGCTGTAATGTCGAGTTCGTCCTCGACCCCACTTCTTCCGCAAAATACCCCGAGTTCCCCACGCCCGATGGCTCCCCACGTGAGGAATATTTCCGCAAGGTCTGCTACGACGGTCTCGCGATGCGCTACGGGCAGGAAAAGGCGGACACCGATCAAGAACTCCGCGACCGGCTCGACTACGAGATCAAGACGATCGCCGATCTCAAGTTCGCCTCCTACTTCCTCATCACCGCGGACTTTATTAACTGGGCCAAGGAGCAGAACATCCCCGTCGGCCCCGGTCGTGGATCAGCGGCAGGATCACTCGTCTCCTACACCATGGGGATCACGGACATCTGCCCGATGCGCTTCGGCCTGCTCTTCGAGCGATTCCTGAACCCCGAGCGTGTCAGCCCGCCCGACGTCGATATTGACTTCTGTCAAACCCGCCGCCCAGAGGTCATCGAATATGTCCGCCAGAAATATGGCGAGCGCTGTGTCGCGCACATCATCACCTACGGCACGATGGGCGCAAAGTCCGTCATCCGAGACGTCGCCCGTGTCATGGGAGTCAGCTACGGCGAGGCCGGAATGCTCGCCAAGATGATCGAGGCCAAGCCCGGCGTGAAGCTCGCAGATGAATTTAAGGAAAAGCCGGAGCTGCGGGAGGTCATCGAGTCCTCCTCGACCTATCAAGAACTCTGGGACTTCGCGCTCAAGCTAGAGGGCCAGTCTCGGAACGTCGGAGTCCACGCCGCCGGAGTCGTGATCGGCGACCGGAACCTCGATGAACACGTCCCGCTCACGCGTGGAAATGAAGGGGAAGTCGTTACCCAATACGACATGAGCGCCATCACCGATGTCGGTCTCCTCAAGATGGACTTTCTTGGTCTGAAAAACATGACCGTCATTCAGGAAGCCGTGGACCACATCCATCTCCACACCCCGGACTTCGACATTTATAAAATCTCACTCGAAGACCAGCCCACCTTCAAGATGCTCAATGCCGGAGAAACCATGGGTGTCTTCCAGTTGGAATCCGGCGGCATGGTCGAGACCTGCCGGAAGTATGGCAT
>JALZWA010000168.1 GCA_023299815.1 Akkermansiaceae bacterium | reverse complement strand
GGGCCATTGGAAAGGAAGACTCCGTCAGGGTTCTTCGCGAGAACGTCCACCGCAGGAGTGCGAGCATTCACCACTTCTACCTCAAAACCAGACTGGCGGAGGGAGCGCAAAATGTTCCACTTAATGCCGAAGTCGTAAGCGACGATACGATACTTCACGGGAGGAAGTTCGATGTAGTTCGTCTCTTGATTCGTGGTGACGCTGGGAATGGTCCAGAGGCGGGACTCGCCCTCCCAGAGGTAATCTTTTTCGGTAGAGACCTCTTTGACGAAGTCGCTGCCCTCCATGGGAGTGGAGTCCTTTGCTGCGTGCACTGCTTCTTCGTCAGAAAGCTCGGTCGTGATGACCGCCCGCATCGCACCGGCTGAGCGGAGGTGTTTTGTGAGAGCGCGGGTATCGATCTCTTCGATCCCGATGATCTTGTGCTCTGCAAAGTAGTCAGCGAGTGACTGATGAGAGCGCCAGCTCGATGGCACCTCGCAGAGTTCGCCAATCACGAAGCCTCGCACATGAGGAGAGGCCGATTCGGCATCCTCGGGATTCACTCCATAGTTTCCCTGGAGTGGGTAGGTCATCGTGACAATTTGTCCGCGATAAGAGGGATCGGTAATGATCTCCTGATATCCCGTCATTGACGTGTTAAAACAGATCTCTCCGGAAGTTGTTCCGAAATGACCGAAGGCACGACCACGGAAAATGCGGCCGTCTTCAAGAGCAAGAATTGCGTTCTTCAAGGCGGGGGAATTACAGGGCAGAGAGCGAGTTCGTGCAAGAGACTTCTTTCCTTAGGAAACGAAGAAATGAAAAAGGGGCCTTTGAGTTGCTCAAGGTCCCTTTTGTGAGGTTAAAAAATGTGAGTTGTTGACCTCAGTCGAAGCAGGCCTCAGATTAGTCTCGATATGAAAATCACTACCCTCCTGATGATCGTCTCGGCAGCTCTGTTACCAGCTCAGCACCTTGCTGCAGATGACAAGACACCCAAGAAACCGACCACTTCTAAGAAGACTACGAAGAAAACTGATAAGAAGAAAGACACCACAAAGAAGACAACCTCGAAAGGGACTACGCCTTCTAAGAAAACAACGACTAAGAAGACGACAACGACTCCGTCTAAGAAGACGACAACAAAGTCTCCCTCCACAAAGACCACCCCTGCAAAGAAGAGTAGCACGACTTCGACCACAAAGAGTGCGAGCCACATTTCTCAGGCTTCTCCTGAGTTGATGAAAAAGGCTGCCGCATTGGTCAAAGCATTACCCTCTGCAAAGAAAGCAAAGCTCTTGAGCCTCCTAAACAAGGGGAAGGTAGAAGATTTTAAGGACTATCCCGGAGTTGGTCCTGCTAAGTTTGCAAACATGAAAAAAGGTAGGCCTTTCAAGAAGGTCGAAGATCTTGCGAACATCAGTGGATTTGGTGAAGCGACATTCAAAGCGGTCGTAGCTCACGCAAAGAGCGTGAAGTAATCGATCCCAATCTCCTGAGCCGGTCTGTCTTGTGCAGGCCGGCTTTTTTGTGGCCTCGGGTAAAGAAAAAGCGCCCAAGGTTTGCACCAAGGACGCTTTTGAAAATGAGGACCTCCTTTTTAAGTATCCTGACTGCCGCGCGCCATGACGACTTTTCCGGTGCGGATCGTTTCCACGACTTCGCACTGCGAGAGCATGAGGGTGACGGCATCAAGCTTACTTGTCGTGCCGGTGAACATCGCGATCATGGAAGTCGGACTCATGTCGACGGTTTTACCCGCAAAGTGCTCGATAATCTGAAGGGCGCCATTCCGCTCTGCGGCTCCAGCAATAATTTTCACGAGGAGCATCTCACGAACAACCGAGTTCGCGGCGGTGTGTTCGTGGCAATGGATGACATCGATGAGCTTGTTCACCTGCTTGATGATCTGTTCGAAGCCTTCTGGATTTCCGGAGATATCGATCGTCATGCGCGAGAAGGTGCCGGTGCGGCCTTCTGAGACGACGAGTGAGTCGATGTTGTAAGCGCGTCGAGAAAAGACCTGGCAGATGCGCATGAGCACGCCGGGGCTGTTGTTGACGAGGATCGAAAGAGTGTTTGAGGCACCGCGAACGGATTCTTCAGCAGGAGTGTCGGTAGTTACAATTGTCTTAGACATCTGAAAACGTGTGAAAATTGGATAAGAGAAATGGGCCTAGGTTGATCCGGTCGGTTTCGCCATCTTGTGCTTAGGCGGCTCAGTGATCATGTCCTCGAGTGCTGCTCCGGCAGGAATCATGGGGAAGACATTCTCATACTTCACGCACTCGGCATGAATCAGGATAGGTCCGTCATTGTAAGCGAGAGCCTCTTCAATCTTGCGCTTGCAATCAGCGGGGCGCTTGAAGTGGACACTTGGGATGCCATAAGCAGCGGCAAGCTTGCAGAAGTCAGGGTTACCTTCGAGATCGACACCGGACTCGCGGTTGTCGAAGAAGAGTTCCTGCCACTGGCGGACCATGCCGAGGTAGTGGTTATTGAGCACTACGATCTTGATCGGAAGCTTGTGAATGGCGGCCGTTGCGAGCTCGAAGAGAGTCATCTGGAAACCACCGTCTCCGGAGATTGAGATGACGGTCTTGTCCGGGCAGGCGAACTGAGCGCCAATCGCGGCAGGGAAGCCGAAGCCCATCGTGCCGGCACCTCCAGAGGAGAGCCAGTGGAAGGATTCGTTGTTCTTGTAGAATTGAGCGGCCCACATCTGGTGCTGACCGACGTCGGTTGAGACAATCGCCTCACCTTTGGTTTGCTCGTAAAGCTCTTCGATGACCTGCTGCATGCGCAGTCCACCTTGCTTCTTATAAGAGAGGGGGAACTTCTTTTTATAGCCATCTAGCTTCGCGCGCCACTCGGTCGTTTCGAGTGGCTTGATGAGAGGGATTAGCTGATTAAGGGCGGCCTTAGCATCTCCTACGATCTGGATATCGGGAACGATCATCTTATCCATCTCGGCAGGGTCGATGTCGATGTGGATGATCTTGGCATCAGCGCAGAACTTATCAGGCTGGCCAATGATGCGGTCATCAAAGCGCGATCCGATGTTGAGCAAGAGGTCGCATTCGCACATCGCCTTATTGGCGTAGGCGGTGCCGTGCATGCCCAGCATTCCAAGGCTGAGTGCGTGAGTTTCTGGGAAGACTCCTTTCCCGAGAAGAGTAGAAGTGACAGGGCAACCGAGAGTCTCGGCCAGTGTCATGAGCTCCTTGTCTGCTCGAGAAATCATGGTGCCTTGGCCTGCAAGAATGACAGGGCGCTTGGCTGCGGCGATGAGAGCAGCCGCGGCTTCGACACTTGTTGGGTCAATATTGAGAGACTCGTAAGGATCGTATCCGGGGAGGTCGAACTCAGGGTCCATGTCACCGGTGAATTCACCAGAAGAGACGTCCTTGGGGACATCGATGAGCACGGGGCCGGGGCGGCCGGTCGTGGCGATGTGATGAGCCTCTTTGACGACGCGAACGAGGTCGTTGGTCTCCTTGACGAGGTAGTTGTGTTTCACCACGGGAATGGTGATGCCAAAAATGTCAGCTTCCTGAAAAGCGTCCTTACCAAGCATCCAAGTGACCTGCTGGCCACAGACGACGATCATGGGGACGGAATCCATTTGCGCGGTCATGAGTCCGGTGACGGTGTTACCGGCACCGGGGCCGGAGGTGACGAGCACTGCTGCTGGTTTTCCTGTAGCACGGGCGTAGCCGTCAGCCATGTGGACTGCTCCTTGTTCGTGGCGGACGAGGATGAACTTCATCTTCGTTTTCATGGTCTCCAAGGCATCAAAGATAGGAATCGCGGCGCCGCCGGAATAGCCGAAAATGTATTCGATTCCGAGGTCGTCGAGAGTTTTGACTAAGGCTTGAGCGCCGTCGAGTTGCTGCTTGCTCATAAAATTGGTGTTTCGAGGGGAAATCTAGGTGTTTTTTTTAATTTGGGAAGACAAAATAGCCTCGTTTTTGTTAAACGAGGCTATTCGAGTGATGGTGAGGTCTGAAAACTGGGTGTCAGAGTGTCTTTTAGGTGTATGTGAATAAGGTTCTCACGGAAAACCTCTACTGGGACTGGTAGTTTGACACTCGGTCGATACCAAAGGACCAGCTCATGATGGGTTCGTAGGATTCTTTGCCCTTGAGTTTCCACTGGAGGCTCACCTCGCAAATAGGCTGCCGCAGGGGGCGATTGGCGGTCCACGAGACTTCCTTGGTTTCCGGGTTAACCTTACAGGGGACCTTTCCAAAGCCGCCGACGCGCATCACAACCGAATCAAGATCGAGTCCATCAACCTGTGAGAGTTCTGCCGAAATCACTGGAAGGCGGGAGGAGATGATGTGCCCGGCTTGGGGGTTCACCGGGTAAGGGAGAGCGACAGGTGCCGTGATGCCTCCCGCGAGACTGGCTCCACTTCGGAAGACCATGGCTGATTTGAAGGCGCCATTGCTATTTCCCAACACGATGTAGCGAGGAAGGATGTGACGCGGTGAGGCTCGCGAGACCTTGCCTGGCTTCACGGTAAAGAGGTTGTCGTAGCCGAGTTCGTCGGCAAGAGGGAACATCTCGGGTGTGTGGAATCCACCAGGGTAGGCGTAGGTGGTGACTGGTTTTGCGAAGTTGTCTTCTAGAAAGGTCTTTGATTCGCCGAGTTCTTTTTGGAGGAAAGCGTCGTAGATTTCTGGGCCCGCTTTGAGGTTCTTTTTGACCGTGCCGGGAAAAGGATGGGAGACCGAGTGGGAGCCGATGGTGCAGAGGCCGCTCTCAAGCATCTCATTGATCATCGCGAAGCTCATTGCTCGTCCGCCACGTGAAGATCCGACATAGTTCTTGTAGAGAAAGACGGTGAAGGGGAGTTCGAGTTCCTTCAGGACCGGGTAAGCCTCGGTGTAGACTGACTTCCAGCCATCATCGATGGTGATGAGGAAGGACTTGGGTGGGAGTTCAGCTTCTCCTTTTCGCCATTGGACGAACTTCTCCATGTCGATGACGGGGATTCCAGAAGCCTTGATCTCCCTCATTTGGGTGCGGAACTTCTTGGTCTGAATTCGCATCTGTGTGAGCGGCTTCGAGGCATGAAATTCGTGGTAGCCCAGCACTGAAACACGTGAGCCATCGTCCTCAAGTTCCTCAAATTGAGGTTCTAGATCGATGTCATCAACTTCTGTGACATCAGTCTCTGTGGCGTCAATTTCTATGACGTCAACTTCCGGCTCCGCCCACAAAAAGGGAGTTGTGAGGGAGAGAATAAGGGTGGGGAGCTTCATGACCGATTTACTTTAGCAAAGTTAAGTAGTTCAGGCAAGCTCCCTTCGGTGCTGATTCGGGCAATCTTGGCCCGAGTTGCTTATTTTTGCGCAGGATTGACTTCTGATGCGAGATTCGCATCGAGAAGTTCGCGGCGCAGGTTGCTGCCGCGAGCCTTGCTCCAGAGGTAGACGACAGGAGTCGCAACGAAGATCGAGGAGTAAGTTCCGATGAGGACTCCCACTAAGATGGCGAAGGAGAAGTCTTTCAGAGGACCTCCACCGAAAATGTAGAGGGCGAGGACTGCGACGAAGGTCGTTGCAGAAGTGAGGATCGTCCGCGAGAGGGTGGCATTGATCGCGAGGTTCATGACGTCGATAATGCTTCCGCGCTTCGTCTGGAGGGACTCACGCACTCGGTCGAAGACCACAATGGTGTCGTTGATCGAGTAACCAGCGATGGTGAGGAAGACACCCACGTGAATCATGGAAAGCTCCGTTCCGATGAGGAGGACGGCGCCAATCGCAATGATGAGATCGTGGAAGAGTGCAACAAAGGCACCCACGGCAAATGAGAACTCGAAGCGGAGGCTGATGTAGATCAGGACGGCGAGAAGGCCGACTCCGAGAGCATAGAGGGAGCTGATGAAGAATTCGCTACCGAGTGTCGGCTGGATGGTGTTGACGGAGATGGGGGTGACGAAGTCGCCCTCGGCATTCTTTTCTGTGAGGAGAGGGAAGTCCTTGCGGAGTTCGGCCTGCACGATGTCCTTATCCATTTCCGAGATCTTTATCTTGAGGAGGTCTGTGTCACCACCGGTGATCTCTTCTTTTTGAGAGTAATGCTTCTTGGTGAGGGTGATGTCGGAGAGTGAGGTGTCGATGTCGCTGGCTTCGATCTTGTGCTCAGCATCTACCTGAATGGTGAGGATGGTTCCGCCGACGAAGTCGATGCCTCGAGCGGTGTCTTTCTTCATTGTGATGGTTGCCAGTGCGCCAATGACGAGAACAGCCGAGAGAATGAAGGCGGGATTCCGCATCTGCATGAACTTGATCGTCCGGTTCGGAATGAGGCTCATAAAGGAGAGCTTCTTAAGAGCTCCGCCTTTACCGGTTCCTGCGAACCAGAAGAAGAAGACGCGGGTTCCTAGGAGGGCGGCGAACATGGAAGCGAGGATTCCGATGGTGAGGGTGATCGCGAAGCCTTTGATTTGATCGGAAGCCATCACGAGGAGGATGATGGCAGTCAGAAGGGTCGTGATGTTTGCATCAAAAATGGCAGTGAAGGCTTTCTCGTAAGAGGCCTTAAGGGCGGCGGCGATGGATTTTCCTTCGGCCATTTCCTCACGGAGGCGCTCGTAGATAAGGACGTTTGCGTCGACTGCGATACCGATGGTGAGGATGATTCCGGCAATACCGGGAAGGGTGAAGGTAGCGCCGAACATCGCCATCGCTCCGAAGAGAATGAGGATATTAAGAGAGAGGCCAAGAAGGGCCACGATCCCTGCGAAACGGTAGTAAAGAAGAATGAAGACGAGGGTGAGGCCGAGGCCTGCGAGGCCAGCGGCAACTCCTTGGCGGAGGGTTTCTTCACCATATTTTGCTGAGATCTGGTTAGTCGAAAGGATCTGGAGAGGGTTCTTGAGCGGGTTGGCGAGAGCGGCAACGACTTCATTTACCTCTTTGCTGCCGTCGAGACCTTCAATTGAGAAGGTCTTACTGAGGTTGCCATTGACAACGGGGGCGATAAGCGCCTGTCCGTCGAGGACGACAGCCATGCGATCAACTCCAGAGCGCATTTGCTTGGTGGCATTGAAGAGGCGATCGCCGCCGTCGGAATTGAGAGTGACTTGGATCATGCCGAAGCGTGAGGGGACAGGAATAGCGCGTTGGACCATGTCACCGGTCACGATATTCCGCTTGGCGAGGAGTATAGGAGTTTCGTCGATCTTTTTTCGGGTCTCATCGTCGAGAATAGGAAGGTAGTAGAGCTTCCATCCGGATGGGGCGATTTGGGAGCCGCTCGCGACTGCTGCGGCAAGGCTGTTGCTGTTTGGATGAACCGCTTTGCAGGTGAGTTGCGCGGTTTTCTCAATGATAACTCTGACGCGGTCAGCTTCCGCCTGATTGACGTCGGGCATTTCGATGACGAGGCGGTCGGTGCCGACGCCCTGCATTTGCACTCCGTCCATGCTTCCGGCAGAGAGACGCTCGCCAAGAGTTTTTTTCACAGCTTCGATCGCCTCTGGGCCGACGGGGATAGGAGGTTGTCCGGGATTTCCTTCAGCAGGCTGGATTTCTACGGTGAAGGCAACTCCACCTTTCAGATCAATTCCACCTTTGAGCTTGTCCTCGAAGGGAAGAACGGCGGCGAGGCAGAGGCCGATCACAAGAAGGATGGCGATCGTGCCGACATTGCGCTTCCGGCGGTCAATCTCAGTGGCGACATACCAGAAAATAAGAGCGACGATAGCGATGCCTGCGAGGACAACGAGGAGTGGGTTATTGATGAGATCCATGGAGTGGAGTTTGGAGAAAAGTTATTTAAGGAGAGCTTGGCTGAGCGGTGTTGTGACAGGAAGCTCTAAGGTGCTTCTTCCTTCTGAAGGTGGTCGGTTGGCTGGAGTCTGCGAGCAGACTAAGCCTTGTCGTCGACGGGCTCGACTTCGATTTTTTCCACCTTCTTAGATCCCTTGCCGAGCTTGTCGACGGTCTGGATGGCTGATTTTTCGAAAGGAACGAAGACGCCCTCGGAGAGTTTGACGGTGACTGTCTTTTCAGAGATGTGGTGCACGGAGCCGTGGAGGCCACCGATGGTGATGACCTTATCGCCCTTGGCCATGGAGGCGACTCGGGCAGCGAGTTCTTTTTTCTGCTTCTGCTGAGGGCGAATGAGCAGGAAGTAGAACATGATCATCATGAGGACGATCATGACGAGGGGGTTTCCAAAGAGACCCGGCTGGGGATCGGCGGCGAGGAAAGAGAGGGTAGTCATTACTAAGAAATAGGGCCGTCTTTGTGACGGACGCGAAAGATGAGGTAGAAATCAGGAATAGCAAAGAAAAGCAATCCAGAAAGGACGATTTACTAGGCTTTTGTGTGACCTGCAGCTCTGATTGAGGCAAGCCTTGCTTGAGGGCTGTCGTGAAGAGTCTGAAATGGGCCTTTCCCCAAGTGGTTTTCACCAGTATGTCCTTGGCTGTGCCGTGGTTTGAATTGTGTGGTTATTTTGCGATTTTGCTGATGGGCTTCACGCTTGGTTTGATTGGGGCGGGCGGGTCTATTTTGACAGTGCCGATTCTGGTTTATCTCTTTGGGCTGAGCCCCACTCTGGCGACGGCTTATTCGCTGGTTTTGGTGGGTTCTACGGCTGCTGCTGGCGGGGTGCGGCATGCTCTTCGGGGGGACTTTGATCGGGAGGCATTTCTGACTTTTGGATTGCCCTCGATCGTGAGTGTTTATCTCGCTCGTCGGTATGTCTTGCCGTCTATTCCACAGAGCTTAGGGACGCTCGGCTCCTATGAGGTGACTCGAGATGGGCTGATTATGCTGATATTCTCAGCCTTCATGCTGGGGGCTGCCTTGCTGATGATCCGCGGGGGGGCGGCGAGGGAGGATGAGAATGACGAGCCAAGAAGTTTTGGTCTCCGGCTCCGTGTGATTGCCGGGCTTGAAGGGCTGGTGGTGGGAGGGGTTACCGGGCTGGTTGGCGCGGGTGGGGGTTTTTTGATCGTCCCAGCGCTGGTCTGGCTGCTGAAGATTCCGATCCGGCGTGCTGTTTCGACTTCGCTCCTGATTATCGCAGCAAAGTCGCTGATCGGATTTATCGGCGACCTACAAGGCTCGCGAGTGATCGATTGGCCGTTCTTGCTGGGGCTCTTGCTGCTTTCTTCGGGAGGAATCCTGATAGGATTGAAGGTCGGGAAAAAGATCCCCGCAGCTCACTTGCAACGAGGCTTCGGCTGGTTTGTCTTGATCACAGGGGTTCTGATTATTGGCAAAGAGGTGATTTCTTAAGCGTGCTTAGATTGCGTAATCTTCCTCGATGATCTCTTGGTAGAGGGACTGGCTCAGGGCGAGTCCGCCGCTGAGCGTCCAGGCCTTTTCGATGCCACAACGTTGGAGGATTTCGGAGATCTTGACACTCCGGGTGCCGCTGCGGCAGAGGCAGATGATTTCGAGCGAGGAGAGATCCGTGTGGCTTGCTAGGAGGCTTTGCAGGTAATCTGCGAAGCGGGTGAGGGGGACGTTAGTCGGGGTCTTGGTGAGACCTAGTGAGGTCCAGTTTTGGACAAAGCCGAATTCGTGAGGCTCCCTGACATCGATGACGATGGCATTCCGGTGGTCTTCAAAAAACTTCTGACGTTCTTCGGGTGCGACCTGCAATGGGGCGTGGAACTTCGAGGGTGCGGCAATATTTCCACAGATGAGTTCGCTGGATGAGTCATCATCAATTCCTTCGTCAAGATGCGGCTTTTCCTTGCTGAACTCCTCGAGAGTCATTGGGTGGAGGGGGTGAAGTAAGCGACCTAGGAAGCAGTTTTCTCCACGCTCGGTTTCAAGGGTGGTGGCAAAGCCGGTGTGATAGTCGTGGGTCGGGCAGATCACGGTGGCCTTTCCAAGAAGCTCTGGGAGGTTGCGGATGGAGTGGTAGAGGGACTCCATCGAGCTGCTGTTGAAATCGGTGCGACCGATGCCTCCCATGAGGATGGTGTCACCGGTGAAGGCGAAGCGGATCGCATGGGGGCCAAGGGTGCCTTCTTCTGGTGTGCCGAGGAGGTAGGCGCAGCCAATGACGGTGTGACCGGGGAGTTCGACGCGTGCGATGATTTGCTTTTTACCAAGCGACATCGTAGGCGCAGTATCACCGGAGCCGACGATTACGCTACCATCGGGTTCTGGCCAACCGAGCGGATCTTTGGTGTGGGCGGTGGGGGCGAGGAGGTCGGCGAGTCGCTCCATTAATTCGCTTCGGCAGGATTCATGGTCCACGTGCATGTGGGTGTCGAGAATTGCGAGGATCTTGCTATCCTGACAGCGGATGATGGTCTCGATTCGGTCGGCGAGTTCCTCAAAAGGGTCGATGATGACGGCGGTCGCGCTCTCGGCATCGATATAGATCCATGAGCACATTGATCCTTTTTTGAGTTGGATTAAGCCGGTTACGACTTCTGATGGCGGGTCGTTTTCATCTCGAACAATCAGGCATGAATGGCGGAGCGCACGGCCAGTTTCTTCAATCTTGCGGCAAGCGCTGGTCATCTCAGACTGGGTGAACAAGGGGCCGAAGGAGAGTCGGATGGCACCGTCGGTCCGCCATTTAGGCAAGCCCATGGCTTCCAGAACAAAGGAGCTTACGAGAGCCGAGCCGCAAGCCGAGCCAGAGCTTACCCGGATATCAGCGGCGTCAAAAAGATCGAGGATTTCTTTGCTGCTCAAGCCTGGGACGGCGAAGTTGATGGTCGTTGCAACCGAGTGCTCGAAGGGGGTGTTGAAGACGATTTCGGGAAAAGCGGCGCGGAGGCTTTTTGTCAGAGAATCACGAAAGCCAATCATGGTTTCGTGGTCATGAAAGGCGCCGCTTTCCATCGATTCGAAAACGGCATTAATGGCCGCCACTCCAGGGAGGTTTTCGGTGCCACCACGGGCTCCGCTTTCCTGTCCGCCACCGGCCATCAAAGGTTTGAAGGGCGCGCCCTCTCGAATGTAGAGCAGGCCAATGCCTTTCGGTGCATAAAGTTTGTGGCCGCTGACCGCTGCATAATCGATGGATAAGGATGCTAATTGAAGGTCGATCTTACCGATGGCTTGGACGGAATCGACCATCCAGAGCGCGTCAGGATTTGCTGAGCGAATGGTGCGCTCGATGGCGGAGAGATCCTGAATAACACCGGTCTCGTTATTTACCGCCATGGTGCAGACTAAGTCAGCTTGGCCCGCATATCTGGCTAGGAAATCGAGGTCGAGTCGGCCTGTCGAGTCGACAGGAATTTCGACGAGCTCATGAGTCATTCCGAGGATGCTCTGCCAGTGATGGAGTGATTGTGGGACAGCCTTGTGTTCGGTAGCGCCATAGAGGCAGTAGCGCACGGCTCCGCTGGAATCGATGTCGCGTTCACGCATGGCGCACATTGCGGATAAGACGGCAGTTTGGATCGCTTCCGTGGCTCCGCTGGTGAAGACGATGCGGCCGCTGTCAGCGCCGAGAACCCGGAGGGCAGAGGCTCGGCCCTTGTTGAGGACATTTCGTGCTCTCAGGCCGGCGATGTGCGAGCTGCTAGGATTTCCAAAGAGATCTTCCATGGTCTCAAGAGCTGCTTGAGCCGCTGCGGGAAGGACTGGTGTAGTCGCATTTGCATCCAGGTAGATATCGCGTCGCTCTTTCATGAAACTGAGCCAACACGGAATAAATTTTTCTTCAAGCTTCTGGATTCATTTTAGCCGAATTATTAATTGATATAGTTTTCACTCATCCAGGATCTTAATCATTCCCAGTGCGGCGAGGGTGATGGTGAAAAAGGGGCGCTATTTCTTGCCTGCGGTGTAGCGGGCGACGAACTCAGCTTGGAATTCGCGGAACCTACCCTCGCGGATCGCGGCGCGGGCATTCTCCATGAGCTGGAGGTAAAAGTGGAGGTTGTGGAAGGAGAGGACGCGCTGGGCGATAATTTCTCCGGCCTTGAAGCTGTGGCGGAGAAATGCCCTCGAAAAGCGTGCGACATGCGGGTGGGCGTCATCGGTGAGGGGCTTGGCGTCGAACTCGAATTCCTTATTCTTGATGTGGATCGGGCCATCGTGAGTGAAGGCCTGCCCGTGGCGCGCGCAGCGGGTAGGGTGGACGCAGTCGAACATGTCGACTCCTTGGCCGATCATCTCCAGAAGTTGAGTCGGGGTGCCTAGGCCCATCGCATAACGCGGCTTGTCCTGCGGGAGGAAGGGCTCCGCATTTTTGATGGCGGCAAACATTTCTTCCTCAGGTTCACCCACGGAGACGCCGCCGATTGCGTAGCCATCGAAATCGAGATCGACAAGCGCTCGTGCAGATTCCTCTCGGAGATCCGGGTAGACCGAGCCCTGCACGATTCCGAAGTGGAGTTGTCTGCCGTCTCCACTTTGCGGCTTATTGGCGGTAATCCAGTCCTTGCAGCGCTTGCCCCAGCGGGTTGTCATTCTTGTGGAGTCCTCGGCATACTTGCGGTCGCAGGGGTAGGGTGGGCATTCGTCAAAAAGCATTGCGATATCCGAGCCGAAGATGCCCTGGATCTCCATGCTCTTTTCCGGGCTCAGCATCATGGCGTCGCCATTGAGGTGATTCTGGAAGCGGACGCCTTCCTCGGTGATCTTGCGCAGTTTAGAAAGTGACCACACTTGGAAGCCGCCGGAATCGGTGAGCATGGGGCCGTCCCAGGTCGTGAAAGCGTGGAGTCCGCCGAGCGCCTCGATCACCTCGGTTCCGGGGCGCAGCCACAGGTGATAGGTATTTCCTAAAATGATCTGGGTGTCGATGGCGTGAAGGTCGTCTGGATGCAGCGTCTTGACCGAGCCCTGCGTGCCCACGGGCATAAAAATAGGGGTCTCGATTACTCCGTGTGGCGTGGTGAGCTTTCCACAGCGGGCTTTCGAGTCGGGGTCATTGGCGAGGAGTTCAAACATGCGTCGCCCTTTCTTTAGTGGGGACTGACGCGAGAGTCTATCGATAATCATGCGATCTCGGCGCAAGTTCCGAGGGCGCCTCCCCGAGCGCTTCGATGCCGCCGACGTAAATCGTGGGCTGCTGGCCCTCGCTCATCTGCACATGCCCCGAAGCCATCAGGAAAGGCTCGCAGGTGATCGTGAGCCGATTCGCATGGAAGGTCTTGCGGGGGACGAAGAGGTTCGCGATGCCATATTCGTCCTCCAGCGAGATAAAACAGTGTCCCTTCGCCGTTCCGGGGCGCTGCCGACAGATCACCAGTCCTGCGATCTGCACGGGGGTTCCGTGAGGGAGTTGTGAAAGGTGACCCGAGTGAGTGGTCTCGGTCCCGTGCTCTTTTCGCCAAAGCCGCATCGGGTGTGGTCCCACGCTGTGGCCTTGGGTCTTGAGATCGGTCTCGAGTCGCTCGATGGGGGTCATTTGCGGGAGGACTTCTTCTTGATCATGAGAAAGGCGGGCGAAAAGGTCGTCCTCGGGCAGTCGCTCGGCCTGCCACAGCGCGTCTCTGCGATGCTTCACCTCGGGGAGTTCATTGAGCGCTCCGGCTGCCGCCAAAAGGCGTCGCTCTTTTTTGTTTGGCCGCACCCTTGTCAGGAAATCTGGAAGCGAGACGAACTCCCGCTGCGCGCGCTCTTCCTCGATGCACTCGATGGTCCGCTGCTGTAGACCTTTGATACGATCGAGCC
>JALZWA010000167.1 GCA_023299815.1 Akkermansiaceae bacterium | reverse complement strand
CTTCTGGCCAACTTTCCTTTTTCGTAAACTCCTCCAGCCAGGTGCAAGGTGTCGCTAGCACCAACTCCCCCCCCGGCTTCACCAGCTGAGGCAAACGTTTCAAAAAATGACGTGGTTCCGGCAAGCGGCAAACCAAATTTGCCGCATGCACCCGATCAAAACTCCCAAGATCGTCCCGCAAATTCATCGCATCTCCCACCTCGAAACTCACTCCTTCGGCATCACAATTCTCAGGCAGAACCGCCGAGAGCGAGGTCTCCATTCCCGCCTCTTCAAGCCGTTGATAACTGAGCGCTTCACCTGCGCCAACCTTCTTCGCAGCGCCGATGAATGCCGCCGAGAAATCAATCCCAATCACCTCTTCAGATGACTGGCTCATCTCAAATGACGAGCGACCCACCGCGCATCCTACATCTAGGGAGCGTCTGACTTCTTTTTCTGAGAAATGAGCCACCGTGCGACGCGGAAATTCCAGCGCCTCGACCGGTCCACCACTCCATCCAAGGATCTCATCAGCCGCACCATAGTGAAAAAGAAGATATTCGTGCAGAAGTTTGTCACTTTCGTAAAGAGCGCTCATTTCAATCAGTGAAAGCGATCCCAAAGCTTTGTCTAGGAGTTCTTGATTATTTTATTGAAAAAATCCCGTTGCCTATTGAACGAATCCCCCCAATAGCTTGTCAAATTTCAGCAAAGCCAGCGTGGTTTTTTGAAATCACCCCCCTTCACTATGACTTCTCGTATCCTCATTCTCGGTCTCCTCAGCGGACTTTTCTGCTCCTGCAGCTCCGTCTCTCATTTTTCGAAATTCAACAAGAACGACCCCAAGATCAACGAATTAAGCGACCCCAAAATCAACGACTTAAAAAAGGGAGGGACCCCTCCCATCGTTGAAGTGAAAAAAGAGTCCCTCAAAAAAACCAAGACCGGCGAAGAGCAAGTCCTCGCCTACAACAGCAAGACAAAGAAGAGCAAGAGTGGCAAGATCGACAAAAACGGTAAGAAGACTCGCAAGGCGCCTGCCGTCGGCGAATTTTTTGCGCCCGATGAATTCGATGCCGGAGCCCTCCCTACTTCTGCTGGGTTTCCTTCCCTCGGACTCCTTCCTCCCCTCAAATCAGGAGGTAGCTCAAGCATCGAGAGCGCCGAGTCCATCGAACATCTCTCCACCGAACCCAAGGCTCCTCAGATCGTTCCGATAAGCTTCGCCACAGAATAATAATGCGCCCCGGCGTGACTTGAGGGTTTCCAGAAGCCCTCTCCTAGGCTACTTCCCCGGCGTCATGCTCAAAGCCGGAATCGTAGGAATGCCCAATGTCGGGAAGTCGACCCTTTTCAATGCCCTCACCCGCACGCGAAATGCTGAGGCTGCGAACTACCCCTTCTGCACCATTGACCCGAATATCGGCATGGTCACCGTCCCCGATGAGCGACTCACGACACTCTCGCAAATGTCCAAATCGACCAAGGTCATTCCGACCGCCATCGAGTTTGTCGACATCGCCGGACTCGTAGAAGGAGCCTCAGAAGGCGCCGGCCTTGGAAACAAGTTCCTCGCCACCATCCGTGAGGTCGATGCCATCGTCCAAGTCGTCCGTTGCTTTGAAAATGAGGACATCATCCACGAGCTCGGAACCGTCGACCCCACTCGTGATATTGAGATCATCAATGCCGAGCTTATCCTTGCCGACATGGCCGCTCTCGATAAACGGAAACAAACCCGCGAGAAAAAAGCCAAGTCCGGTGACAAAGAATCCGCCGCCGAGGTCGCACTCATCACCAAGCTACTCCCTCATCTCGACTCAGGAAAACCAGCCCTCACCGCTGACCTCAATGACGACGAAAAAGTCATCATGAAGGACTTTTTCCTCCTCTCCTCCAAGCGCACCATCTTCGCCTGCAATGTCAACGAGGGCGAGCTCGCCGCCGCCGTTGAAAACCCCGACAACCACCCCCTCGTCTCCAAGGTGAAATCCTTCGCTGCCGAATCTCACGGCGCTGAGATCATCGTCATCTCCGCCCAGATCGAGGAAGAACTCGTCGACCTCTCACCAGAGGAAGCCGCCGAATTTCTCGGCGACATGGGCGTCTCAGACTCCGGTGTCTCAGACCTCATCAAATCCGTTTACCACCTTCTCGGCCTCCGCACCTACATCACCACCGGAGAGCAAGAGACCCGCGCATGGACCATCACCAACGGTGACAAAGCCCCCGCTGCCGCAGGCGTCATCCACGGTGACTTCGAGCGAGGCTTCATCGCCGCCGAAGTCATTCACTACGATGACTTCGTAGAACTCGGCGGCAAAGCCGCAGGGCGCGATGCCGGCAAGCTCCGCATTGAAGGGAAAGACTACGTCGTTAAAGATGGCGACGTCATCGAATTCCGCTTCAACGTCTAGTCTCCCTTGGCTCTGTGACTCGGAATCTTCTTACCACCCTGACGCCGACTCCTAGTCCCCACCGAAGGAAGCTCAACTGGCGTCACTCCTCCCTGCGTCCGCTACCGGCAGGAGGATGAGCCACAATACAGGCATTCGACTCGCGGCCATTTCACGAGGATCGAAGATGCTACCGGGAGATTATCGCTCCCAAAGATTCTCCGTCCTTTCCCATGCCGAGCGCATTTCCCCGACCCAAACAACCGCGCAGTGCAGCTCGGACACAGTAACCCTGCAGCACTCACGGCGAAAGAAAGACCGCGAAATAGAAAAAGAGACACAACCCAGATATGGTGCGCCCGTGAAGCGCGATTATTTTACATGATGTAAAAGGATTTGAACTAGGCGCGCTACATCAAGCCAGCACCTCTGGTTTTTCTAAAACCACTGAATACCAATCCTAAACATCAAACTTCTTTTAACCTAACAGAATCTAAGACTACCTCAAAAATAAAACACTTATTGATTATCAGTTAATTAGAAGTTATTTCCTGCTTTTAAAAAGCACTGCCCAGCGTAGCGTCTGCCCTCATGCGTCTCGCTTTTTTGCTCACCTCTTCCTTACTGGCCATTCTGCCGGTTTCCGGACAACTCCTCGAGCCCTCTCCCGCAGGGATTCAGGCCCCAGCCAGCGTCTACGATTCCGTCGTTCGAATCGAGGTTGCGACCCAAACCCCAGACTACAGCACCCCTTGGAACTCAGGTCGTTTTGGCGGAGGAATCGGCACAGGCTTCCTCATTGGAAAAAATCGCTTCCTCACCAATGCACACGTCGTCTCGAATGCCCGCCGCGTGCTCGTCACCATGCGCGGTTCCTCCCAGAAGCATCCCGCACGCGTTCTCCACATCGCGCACGATTGTGACCTCGCCCTTCTCGAAGTAGAAAATTTCGCCCCTTTTTCTCAGCTCCCGATTCTCGAATTCGGCGGCATGCCCAAGCTCGAATCTGAAGTCAGCACCATCGGATATCCCGTCGGAGGAGATCGCCTCTCCGTCACCCGCGGAGTGGTCTCCCGCATCGACTTCCGTCCCTACTCGCACTCCCGCGCCGATTCTCATCTCGTGATCCAGATCGATGCCGCCATCAACCCCGGCAACTCTGGCGGGCCTGTCATCCAAGACAAAAAGGTTGTCGGTGTCGCTTTCCAAGGCCTCACCCAAGCGGACAACACCGGCTACATCATCCCCATGCCTGTCGTCACCCGCTTCCTGAAAGATGTCGAGGACGGCCACTATGACTACTACATGGACATCGGCCTCTCCACCTTTCCCCTTTTCAATCCTGCCATGCGCAAAGCCTACAACCTCAGCGCAGATGGAAAAGGCGTCCTCGTCGCACGAGTCACGCCAGGCTCTCAGTCTGATGGCGTCATCAAGCGCAATGACATCCTTCTCACCATCGATGGCCATGAAATCGACAGCGCCGGAAACATCAATGTTGCCGGAGAATTTCTCAATATGAATGAAGTCGTTGAGCGCAAATTCGCAGGAGACACCGTCAGCCTCACCTTCCTCCGCGATGGCAAAAAAGAAGAGGCCACAATCACCCTCGAAGCTTTTGAAGCCTCCCGTATCTACGCCATGCAATATGGTGTTGTTCCTCGCTTCACCGTCTACTCCGGCCTCGTCTTCCAGCCCCTTGATTTCAACCTTTTCGCCACCTTTAAGTTCGACAACCGGAAGCTCCGCGAACTCTACGATGACTACGTCTCAGAAGGAGTCTTCGAAGAGCGCAAGGACATCGTCGTTCTCACCCGCGTCGAGAACGACCAACTCACCAGCCACCTCACCGGATTCGCCGGAATGGTCGTTGAAAAAGTCAACGGCAAGGCAATCGAGGACCTCGAGGAACTCCACACCATCCTCCACCAAGAAAACCCACCCGAATTTCTCACTATCGAATTCGCGGGTGGTTCGCACCCGCTTGTCCTGCCCTCCGCAAAAGCCGCAGCCGCCCACCCACGCATCATGCAGCGAGTCGGCATCAGCCGCGAATCCGTCCTCGACTAATCACACCCATTTAAGATGAAAAAACTCCTACTTATTTCGCTCAGCCTCCTGAGCATCTTCACCGCAAGCGCTGCCATTGAGGACTCGGTGATTAGGGTGAACTCCACCCTCCAGAGCTACAATCCCTCCCAACCCTGGGAAAAAATAAGCCCTCGCAGTCGCCGAGGCTTAGGTGCCCTCCTCTCCGGAAACCGTGTCCTCACCACCGCACAGATGGTGGCAGACCACATCTACCTCGAGCTAGAATCAGCGGATGCTTCCCAGACCGTTCCAGCCAAAGTGATTGCCGTCGATTACGATGCCAACCTCGCCCTTCTCGCCCCGATCGGAGAGGCCGGATTCATCGGAGAGATGGCCCCCGCAGCTCTCGGAGAATCAGCAAAACCAGATGATACTTTAGAAATCGTCCAGCTCGAGAACAACGGAACACCGCTTACAACAGACGGAATCATTCGCAGTATGGAACTGCTCAGCACCTTCATTTCCAACCGATACTTCCTTTGCTATGAAGCGAAAGCCTCCATGCAGACTGAGGGCAGCTCATTCACCCTCCCCGTCTACCGGAATGAAAAACTCATCGGACTGCTCACCAGCTACAACTCCAAGGATCAGATCTGCGACATTATCTCCGTCGATATCCTTTCAGCCTTCTTGGAAGACGCCGAGAATGGTGACTACCAGGGCTTCCCCAGCCTCGGGGTTGGATTCAACACCACTGAAGACCCTTCTTTCCGCGAATGGCTCAAGATCCCCGAAGACCAAGGCGGCCTCTACGTCAATCTCGTCGTTCCTAAAAGTTCCGCATCTATTGCAGGCATCGAAAAAGGAGATGTTCTTCTCTCAATCGGCGGTCAAAAAATCAATCGTAAGGGCTACTACGAGCATCCCGTCTATGGGACACTTTACTGGACCCACTTGGTGAAAGGGGCGCAGAAAATTGACGAAGAAGTCAGCGCAAAGGTCCTTCGAGAAGGTAAGATCGAGACCCTGAACATGGTCCTCAAACAAGCCACAAAAGGACTCATCGAGACTCATCTCTATGGTGAAGCTCCCCCATTTCTCATCAAAGGAGGTCTTGTTTTCCAAGAACTCTCACTGCCATACCTTCAGGCGTTCGGAAAAGATTGGGCAACCCGTGCGCCCATGAACCTTCTCGATATTTTAAGTGACCCTGAGGAATTCGAGAAAGAAGGCCGGAGACGAATCGTCGTGCTCACGCGCGTCATTCCTACACAAGCCACCATTGGCTACGAAAGAATCTCCAATCAGGTCGTCTTGTCTGTCAATGGACAGCAAATCGATGGACTGCCAGAATTAGAAAAAGCCCTCGCCGCAAACCCGGCCAACGGTCTCCACGAGATCAAAACAGACGATATTCCTTATCGGATCTATCTGGATCAGTCTCTCGCGGATCGCGTTGACCAGCAGTTTAAAGCGAGTGGGCTTCCTTCGTTATCACGAACTTATTCTGTCGAGTAAAATGCCTTAGGATTTGCCGCGACGGCGCACCATAATGCATTGCATGAGTCCGAGGAGGGCCAACATGGCACTTCCAGGCTCAGGAGTTGCCGTAACTGCCTCCAACTCGGGAAGGGCTGACGTATACTCTGCGACATTTACAATAGCCACCTTGTTTCCGAAAGCCGAACTTCTAGTATCAGTCTGCCCATTATTCGCATAAACCGAGGAGATGATTCCAGCGAGTTCATACTGTCCGTCTCGTTGAATAAAGATCGGGCCTCCAGAGTCTCCTCCGGCTGCAATCCCTTCCCACGAGCTCGTATAATTTCCCACTCCTGGATCATCGAAGTTGGCGAAGAAATGGTCTCCAGTGCCTAAGCCTGTATTCCAATCAGCCCATACGGGATCCCCGCTTCCGAAAAAAGGAGCCGCATTATTCTCGCCCCAACTCAACGCGCCCTGACCAGCCCAGTCATAGGCTTGAGTTCCACTCACATTTGCGAGGTCATTGGTGTTGGCGTCATAGTCTGTGCCACCGGCACGGGTTCCGTGCCCGAGCAAGATCAGACTTTCGTTGTATACCGGATCCTCTGTTGCGAACGTCACAACCGGAAGATCAGGCAAAACGCTTCCGCTAATCTCATAGAGACGGAGGTCAGTGCTGCCAATCGTCGTATTGTTGACAACCGAATAGGAGGTCCCTGACACAGAGATCGATCCCGTGTCCGGAATCATCACATGTCTGGCTGTCAGGATATAGCCAGTTTCCTGGTCTGTTCCCTGACCGAGGTAAACCCCGGTGCCATTTCCAATAGACACGACGTTATTCCAATAATTGAAATCGTCGTGTTGAGAGAGGAGAGACTCCTCTGTTTGGTTGTTGCCGTCGGCTCCATTGGAGCCTGCGACAATAATACCATGACTCGCTCCAGCACTCAGAAGAGTGAGGAACAGTGCGGTTTTTATACCTGATACGCTTAGTGTATTCATGTTATAAGGGTAGCTGGATCGGACGGAGTAATAAGTTATTAAGGAATCTCGGTCAAGTGGTTTTTTAAAAAATAAAGGTGTTTTTACTATTTATTTTTAAAAACTTTCAATCTTACTCCTGCAGCCAATATGTAGATTCAAAAAACACCGACACCTCATTCACCCTACTCCTTTAATTAACAATGACCTCTCAAGATCTCGACCACCTGAAACCAAGCCACCTAAACAAAAAAGAAACCCCACGACCTAAGTCGTGGGGTTCTTAAAACACCCTAAATCCAATGAAAGTATTTTTAGCGGCGACGGCGGACAAGCCCGAACGCTGCAGTGAGACCCAGCAACATGGCTGAAGAAGGCTCAGGAACCGCAGAACCTGAAGCATTCACCACCAAAGCAAGACTTACAGCTGACGACCCTTGATTCGAATCTGAGAATGCAAATGCATATTCGTCAGCGGTCGAACTTCCGGAGAGAGAGAGGAGTGCACCACCAATTGAAAGACTTGAGCCTCCTCCACTATTGATTGCCGATAAAAACTCACTGTTCAGTGAGATGGAGACTGAAGACTCTGTTCCGTCGATGATAGACACGCCGTAGATCGATCCGTCACCCAGATCAGCAAATACACTCAGCCCATCGCTAATAGAACCGGTGATAGCATTGTCTACTCCACTTAGCGCGAAAACCTCTGACCCTGTAGGAGAAGCAAAACCACTGGCTGGAAGGTCTAAAGTCAACGTGGCGGATTCTACAACGCCAATGAGCCCGCTAAGATCAAACGTGAAATAATTGCGATACTCGGTGCCACTGATCGCTCCCGCGATGTAGTTTCCGTTGGAAGCCTCACTGAGACCCGTGTCATCAATCCATCCCCGTTGGGATGTATTGAGGTCGATATTAAAAGTCTGCCCCATGGCAGTTCCAGCCGATAGGGAGATCGTAAGTAGAGCGGATGTTAGTTTCATAACGACGCTATTTAACTATCCTTAAAGATCTTTGTCAACAATCTTTTAAGGTGTCCTTACTAAAATCGCGGATCTTATTTGTTCCTAAAGGAAAAATAAGCTATTCTTTTCCTATTCTCCACTTGAAATAGGAAGCTCCTTACATACCCTAGAAGCATCCCTCCGGGATTTCTTCCTCGTCATGAGCTCATCTTCCTGCTCCCTCTGCGCATTCATGCGTTCCTCAATTGGCCGAAAACTCATCGTCGCGATAACAGGCCTTGCTTTGGTCTTATTCCTTGCGGGTCACCTCTCCGGCAACCTCCTCATTTTTGCCGGCCGAGACGCTTTCAATGACTACGCTCAATTCCTCCACGAATCTCTACATGGAGTAGGAGTATGGATTGCCCGCGTAGGCCTCTTAGCCTGCCTTGTCCTCCACGTCTGGTTTACCGTCCTGCTTACGAGAGAAAATCGGGCTGCGAAACCGAAGTATCAACACGATGCTACCGTCCAGGCACCTAAGTCCTCCCGCATCATGATCTGGTCTGGCCTGACGATCCTCTCTTTCATCGTCTACCACATCCTGCACTTCACGGTAAAGGCGGGCAGCGATTACGCTTCTTTAGTAGATGAGGCACACCGCGCAGAAACCGGTGAAGTTCGCCATGACGCCTGGCAAATGGTGATTGAAGGCTTCGGTCACTCTTACAACGTCATCTTCTACGTCATTGCACTGACTCTCCTCTGCTCCCACTTAAGCCATGGAGTTTCTTCCATTTTTCAAACTCTCGGACTGCGGTCGAAAAAGACCGCTGGCCCGATCAAAGCCTTCGCCAAGATCTACGCGATCGTCATCTACGTCGGCTTCATCTCAATTCCCCTTTCCATCCTGATCTTCGGATTTGGGAGTAAATAAACACCACGACTCATGAGCTTAGATTCTAAAGTTCCCGCTGGCCCACTCGGCGATAAATGGACGTCCCACAAGATGGACTCCAAACTGATCAACCCTTCCAACAAGCGGAAGTTTAAGATCATCGTCGTAGGCTCCGGTCTCGCTGGCGGCTCAGCAGCCGCCACACTTTCTGAGCTTGGTTACCAGGTCGATTGCTTCTGCTATCAAGACAGCCCGCGTCGCGCCCACTCCATCGCAGCTCAAGGTGGTATCAATGCGGCAAAGAATTATCAAAACGATGGCGACTCTGTCTTCCGTCTTTTCTACGACACGATCAAAGGCGGCGATTTCCGATCCCGGGAAGCGAACGTCCATCGTCTCGCTGAAGTCTCGACCCAGATCATCGACCAATGCGTGGCCCAGGGAGTTCCTTTCGCACGTGAATATGGTGGCCTCCTCGATAACCGCTCCTTCGGTGGAGCTCAGGTAAAACGCACCTTTTATGCCCGTGG
>JALZWA010000166.1 GCA_023299815.1 Akkermansiaceae bacterium | reverse complement strand
GCTCCGGCGGCGAGGGTGATGACGGCGATTTCTCCGTTGGCGAGGGCTTGTTGTCCAAGTACGAGATTTTCTGGACTTGGAGCGGTGGTGGTGAAGTCGGTGATGTTTTCTGCGCTGACATCCTTGATGGTGGTGCTGGCGGGGAGGCGGTTCTGGGCGAGGCCGATGCGGCCTGCGCGGAGGTCCTTGCGGATTTGTTCGTGCTGGGCGCGGTCGAAGCCGTTCTTTTTGAGAAGTTGGTCGAGGGAGTTGGCCTCGCTTTTGTCCTCGGCGGCGCGGGGGATGAGGGTGTCGAAGAGGGCCTGAACGGAGGTGTCGAAGGCGGGGTTGGTGCGGCAGGCGTGCGCGAATTGGTCGAGCTCGGCGCGGGCGGTGAGGCTGAGGTCGGTGGGTGGCGTGCGGAGGGTATCGCCGAGGGAGAGGTGGTAGTAGGAGGGTGGGAGGATGGCATCGTGGCCGTGGCGGAGGTCGCCGAAGGTGCCATGTGGGTTGATGGCGAAGTCGTAGACGACGGGGTTCATGGCGAAGGGGAGGGCGTTTTCAAGCTCCCGCTTTGTCTGGAGCATGATGTCGTGGATGATGTTGAGAGCTTCTTGTTTACGACTCGGTTCTACGATGAAGCCCATGCCGCCGCCGGACATGCCGCCGAGCATCCAGAAGCCCCAGAAATCGTCGCCGAATTTCTCGGAAACGCGGGCGATGAGGGTTTCGGTGAAATGGTTGGTGGCCCAGGGGATGATGGTCTGGAGGGGGCCGCGGAAGTTCTCGGTGGTGAGGCGGCCGAGGGTTTTGATGTCGCCTTGTGCGAGGGAGTCGACGATTTGGTCGAGGAGATCTAGGGCGTCTTGGCGTGCCTTCCACTCGGCGCTGGAGCGGAGGAGGTATTTTTCGGTGACCATCTCTAGGATGGGGCCGACGTTCTGGGCCATGCCGCCGTGGACGAGGATGAGGGAGTCGGTGAGGGCTTGGCGGGCGGAGTCTGGGATCTCTTCCGTGTTGAAGACCTTGTGCTTTGGCATGAGGCGGCCTTGGGAAATGCCGTGCTCGGGGTCTGTTTCGCCTGCGATTTCTCCTTCGATAAGTTTGATGCCGGGCCAGACGCCGCCGGAGTCTTGCCAGCCGCCGCCGGAGCCGCCGATCCACTCGCCTAGGATGGAGCGGGCAAGGACGAGGCGGCGCTCGCTCTCGGTGAGTTCTCCGGTGAGTGACTGGGTCTGCCCGGTGGCGCGCATGCAGGCGGAGATGAGTGCGGCGAGGAGGTTGGTGGAGACGGCGAGGCGGGAGCCTTTGGGGATGTTATTGACCGAGGAGATGATTTCGAGGCCTTTGCCGGGTCCTACGACTTGCTCTAGGAGGTCGGCGAGGGATTCGCCGGAGCCCTCGATCCCGGGGGGGATGATGCCGGAGGCGATGACGGCGGCTTTTAAAAGGCCGAGGTAATCTTTTCCGAAGTCGAAAACTTCTCCGAGCGAGTCGATCTCGGCCGAGGCCTTGAGGTCGATGGAGCTGAGGCGGAGGACGGGTTTATCGATGACGCGGAGGTAGGCTTCGACTGGCGGGGTGGGTTTGTCATCCCGTCCATGGACGGCGAGGTCGATGGAGACGTTGATGACGCGGGCACCCTCTGGGAAATCCATGCCGAGGAAGAAGATGTCAGACCACGCGGAGTGGGTGAGATCCATGCGCACGGGGGTGAGTTCACGGAGGACGGGGAAGAGGTGGTTTTTTTCCTCAAGAAGCTCGGGGCGGATGCGGAGGGGCTGGTCGGCGGGGTGGCCCATGCGGAACATCCACTGGTTCCCGCGCACGGTGCGGACGGACTTGCGGACTTGGTCGGCGAGGGTTTGAAAGGCGAGCTGATGGTAGGCGGAGGCGAGTGCGGAGGAGACGGCGTCACTGGCGCCTGCGGTCTCTTGCTCAGCGAGGAAGAGGTCGATCGCTTCTTCAAAACGACGTCCCAAAAGATCTTCGTAGCCGGGGAAGGGGATCGATCCGGAGCTTTCGGCGGGGATCTTTTCCGGCAGGTGATAGCGGTGGATCGCGGAGAGGAAGAAGAGGGCGCGGACGCGGTCGTAGAGGCTCTCGGTATCACGGCGGAAGGCGTCGAGCTGGGAGCACTCGGCGAGGAGTTCGGAGGCGGTGAGTGTGGCGCAGGCGGAGGCGAGCGCTTGGTCGCGGGTGGCCGCGTCCTCCGAGGTGATGAGGTCGAGAAGCATGGCTGGGGGATTAGCGGGTGGCGGCGATGAGCTCGATGATGGATCCCATGACTTCATCTCGCTCGGGGCCAGCAAGAGCCATGCCGAGGTTGGCATTGAGGAGGCCGTAGGGTTCGCCGATGTTGAAGCGGCGGCCTTTGATTTCGAGTGCGAGGTAGCGCTCATTTTGCGCGGCAGCGCAGAGGCTAGGGGTGAGGGGGAGGCGCTCGGGATTTTTGGAGAAGGATTTTTTAAGCTCCTCCATGACGGACTGGGTGAGGACGTGCATGCCGAAGAAGCAGAGGTAGCTGCCGGCGCGGAGGCCGGGGACGATGAGGTCTTGCTCGGCTGCGGTGGGGGAGGGTTTTTCGAGGATTTTTTCGATGTCGTAGAGCTCGGAGCTTCCAGGAGCTCGCTTGCCGCCGACTACTCCATAGTATGGGAGTTGGCTCTCGTGGGTCGCTTGGACGGCGGAGACGGGGCATTTTTCGCGAGTGGCGGTTTCGATGAGCTGACCCATGCAGCAGCGCTCTTCGCAGCTGAGGTAAAGGTGGTCGCCTACTAGGAGAAGGAAGCTATCAGAGTTTACGAAATCTTGCGCGGTGAGGACGGCATGGCCGAATCCCAGGGGTTGTTTTTGCTCGATGAAGGTGACTTTTTCCAAATGTCCCTCGACTGCAGTTTCGAATTCATGCTGTGTTCCGGGAGCGATGACGATGCCGATCTCTTGGATCCCTGCGTTGTGAGCTTCATCCAGAAGGAGCGAGAGCACGGTCTTGGTTTCGCCCGATGTGCTGACAAGGGTCTGGAGCGGAAGGTGCTGCTGGTCGGGGCCGGCGGCCGTGATGACGGCTTTGGTGATCTTCATAAGCTGCCGGAAAGATGCCTAATTTTTCCGAAGGAAACAAGCTTAGAGGCTTCCGGCTCAGGAGTTACGTGATTTTGAAAGCGCGAGTCTCACACCCGCGGCCTTGTGCTCGGTTTCCTCGAATTCCGCCTCGGCCTCTGAGTCCGCCACGATCCCTGCTCCCACTTGATAGGTGAGCTTGCTGTGCTCGTGGACGAGCGTGCGGATCGCGATGTTAAACTGGGACTCACCATTGAAGCCAAAGTAGCCCAGCGCTCCGGTGTAGAGGCCACGTGGGCAGGGTTCGAGTTCGGAAATGATTTCGCGCGCCCGCTTCTTCGGAGCCCCCGTGATCGATCCGCCTGGGAAGCAGGCAGCGAGCGCATCGAGATGAGAGACGTCGTCTCGCAAAGTTCCTTTGATCGTCGAGACCAGGTGGTGGACGTGCTGGAGCTTCTCGAGCTGGAGCATGTCAGTCACTTGCACCGAGCCGAACTCGCAGACTTGCCCGAGATCATTTCTCAGCAGGTCCGTGATCATCACCAACTCTGCGGTTTCTTTCTCAGATTGGCGGAGGTCGAAGGCTGAGCGCGAATCCAGCTCCGGGTCGGCAAAGCGCGGGCGGGTTCCTTTGATGGGGCGGGTCTCGATCTCGTCTCCCGAAAAGCGCAGGAAGGTCTCGGGTGAGGATGAGAGCACTTCGCGCCCCTCTAGATTAAGGTAACTCGCGAGCGGAGCGGGGGATGAGGTTCGGAGCTTTTCGTAAAGCCCTAGCAGGCCATCTGGCGCGTCACACGTTGCCTCAAGTTTTCGCGAAAGATTGACCTGATAGATGTCGCCCGCCGTGATGTATTCCTTGGCGGCGCCGATAGCGCGAATGTAATCTTCCTT
This sequence comes from Akkermansiaceae bacterium, assembly GCA_023299815.1. Lineage (GTDB taxonomy): Bacteria > Verrucomicrobiota > Verrucomicrobiia > Verrucomicrobiales > Akkermansiaceae > SW10. Next base: position 2,987 of record JALZWA010000166.1, on the reverse strand, counting down.
CTCCATGGAAGAGCGCCATTTTCCCGTGGAAAAAGTGTCCTCGGCATTCGTCTCGCGAAACTCTTCACTGAGCGTCCCCATTTCCCACCACTCGCCCGTGGCATGGTGGTAGGCGAGAAGCTCGGGATAAATTCCGAAACAATACTGCCCGTCGTAATCCACCCAGCCGCAAGCAGCTCCCGTGGGGAAGCCATAGTCACGGCCCTCGCTGCGCCATTTCGCCAGCGCCTTTTCCAGACTCACCGGATCGGAAATATCACCCCGGATCACCTCGACCGGCCGCGCCCCGATGATCGAGAGCGGCGGTGCGTGATTCGAGGGAAGGTTTCCCACGCTATCGAAGAACACGAGCCCCGGCAGATGCGCCAGCCCACGCGCCATCGCATCCGGTTTCACAGGCAGTGGTGACAGCCGGGGGATGGTCGTAGTGGCGGAAGCCATGGGAGAAGGAATAAGGGACATTTTCAGAAGTGCAAGGCCCGTTGACAGAGTAGACCCTGCCTATTAAACTCTTTTTCCCGATGGAAAATTCATCTCAGCCCTCTCAGTCCAACCTTGGCGTCTTCCACGTCTCGTGCTGGATCATGGGGCTCATTGCCTTCGTGCAGCTCATGCTGATCGGCGCGGCGATGGCTTTTCGGACGAATCCCTCGCTCGATCCTGAAGTTGTTACTCGGGTCGTCACCGAATACGTCACTGTCGAGCCCAGTGGCACAAATTCAGTGTTGCCAGATTATTCAAATCTTACAGCGGAAGAAAGGATGGTGATTATTAAGCCAAAGCTTGGGGATGATTTCGAACCTGAAGTCCTCGCCACCGCGCCCGCGATGGATGATCCTGTTCTCGAGCGCCTTGTCAATGAAGCCCGCACTGCTCGCATCTCTGGCGACACCGTCCGCGCCATCATCAAGTTAGAAGAAGCTCAGCACATGGAGCCTAAGAATCCCCACGTGCTTTATCAGCTGGCGCTCTACCATGAGACCTACGGGACTTATGATACGGCGGCGGATTATTACGTGGAGGTTTTCAAGCTGGGTCCTCTCAAAGCAGGGTCACTTTGGAAAAAGGCATCCACCAAGATCGAGAAGGGTCTTGTCACGAATATCACTGACCTCGCCGCTCTCGGCGCCGTCCGCGAGATGCTGCCTCAGCAGCTGGCAAATGGTCAGCGCCGTGGGATCACTCTTTCTATCTCGGTCGCGCCCGGTCGCGAGATTGATCCCATGCTTCTTCGGCCCTCCGTCACCTTTTTTGAAAAGGTCGATGGCAAGGTGGCCCGTGCTCGGATCGAAGAAAGTGAGCAGGGCCGCGGCAACACCTGGTTGAACAAGCCCGTCAATTACCACGATGGAGAAGAGATGGTCGAAGTCTGGTATCTCGCGCGTGATCAAGATGCTCAGGAGGAATACCTCTTCGATAAGCGTGAGTTCTACGGCCACGTCGTTGAACTCTATTACGATGATAAGCTCGTCGATATTAAGGCTCATCCCCGCACTCTTCAGGTAGAAATGCGCAGTCAGCAGACCGCAGGAGACTCGAACTGGGACCCTGAACTTGACCAGCTTCTGAATGCACTGGAGAATCGCGGCGCGGGAGATTCAATCCTTCCGCAAATGGGTAGGTAACTTTTAAGAAATGGGGCAGACTAGGAAAGCAGGCGACATCGTCGGAGATTACCGACTTACGAAGGCTGTTTCGGATGGAGCCCTGACACGCACTTGGATGGCGGAGCAGGTTTCGGTGCAGCGCGATGTCATGCTCGAGATGCTTCAGAGAGAAGCTGCGGCAGACATCGTTTGTAAATCGGCCTTTCTTGCTGATGTGCGCGCTAAGGCAGCCGTGCGTCACCCTGTCATCGGTTCTGTCTATGAGGCTCATAGTGACTCAGATGCCACCTTCTATGCACGCGAGCGTCTCTATGGAGAAAGCCTTGAATCGTGGATTGAGGAGGAGAAAAATCTCACGCCGCTTGAAGTCGTCACCCTCACTGAGCAGATCGCAGCGGCTCATCTTCAACTTGAGGAGCTTCAGCTTGCTACCGTCCCGCTGGCTGCACACCACATCGTCGTGAGTGGGCGAGCCCTCCGCATGATGAACCTTGTCGCAGACGGTCCTCGGGTCGAAGTGCAGAGCACCGCGGACAAGCAGCTCACTGGGGCGCTTTTTGATGAAATGCTCAGCCCTGGTCTTCCGGGTTCTACTCGTGTCGGCTCGCTTCTTGAATACATGGCGGACCTTGATCGACCGGTTCCTCTCACATGGACTCAGGTTAAAGATCTTTCGCGGCAAGTCATTGACCAGCTTGAGGGGAATACTCTTCCCAGTGTTTCACAAGAAGTTCCTCAAGAGGCTCAGGTGACACGCCAGAAGCCCACTTGGGCTTGGCCGGCCTTGGGTGCTCTTCTCTTAGTCGTGGGAGGGGCGATTTATTTCTTGTTCCAGCAGTCAGTCGATCCCGAGGAGGTTCTGGTGGAGGAGGAGACGCTGCCATCCATTCAGATCGCACCCGGGCTCTTTCTTTCTGCTCATGAGGTCACTATTGGGCAATACCGCGATTTTCTTGCGAACGTCTCGCAGCTCTCTCCCGAGGATCAAGCAGCCTTTCGTCACCTAGAGCAGCCTGCTGAAAAGGCTGATCACTTTCCCACTGACTGGTCTGCGCTCTCCACTGTTGCTGAAAATGGGGGAGTTTGGAAAGGTCGCCTCGTGAGTGATGGTTGTCCCGTCGTGGGTGTCGATTGGTGGGATGCCTTCGCCTTTGCGGCTTGGCAGGGAAGCCGCCTTCCGACGATGGCTGAGTGGGCTTCCACGGCAAATCCTCCTGAGGGAATTTCCGGATGGGGAAAGGCTTCATCGCCCGTGATGGACCGCTGTGCCAATGGCCTCATCGGAATGGCGGGCAACGTCCGCGAATGGACCCGCGATTCCGAAATTAACCCCGCCCATCAGCTCCGATCAAAAAGACCAGTGGCCTGTGGAGGTTCCTT
>JALZWA010000165.1 GCA_023299815.1 Akkermansiaceae bacterium | reverse complement strand
GACGGGAAGACGAGTCCGGATGAGCTTCTTGCCGGAGAATTGATCTTTAGTCCAGACGTGGATGGGTTGCTCGGGGAGGTCACATTTCACATGCGTGTGAGCGGCCATGAGGTCGCGGGCGGAGAGGCTGCCGTGGGTTTCGCGCCACTTGTCCTTCGCTCCTTTTCCTTTGAGGCCATCGAGTGACATTTCCATGTCGCCTTGGACCCAGATCGCGGTGTCGAGGTCTGCTGAGATTCCGAAGTTCTTCTCGATGATGCGGGGGAGGAAGAGGCGGCCGTCCGAGTCAAGCGGAGCGGTGATGCCGATGCGGATGCGCATGTCCTTATCAGTGAGAACGGGGAAGCACTGGACGAGGACGCGGTCCGAGCCGACCCAGCGGACGAGGACGGGATCGCGCCGCTCGGCAACGGCGACAGACTTGTAGGCCTCAGTGACCTTTGCGGTGGAGGAAAAGGCGGCTTCTTGGGGTTCGTCATTGACCCAGAGGGTGAGGCGGGAGACGACGCCGTCATTTGGAAGAAGAAGCTGCATGCGAGCCTCCTTATTTCGACGACCGGAATTATTAAATTCCATGGTCCACTCCCAGTAGCCGAGGCCACTGGCGGAATCGAGGTGGGCATCGAGACGGGAGGTGGCGAGATCGAGATCCGCGACGCGGGCGGAGACGCCATCTCCACCGAGGTTTTCATCCAGGGTGACTCCCCCGCTCCGGCTGCCACCACTCATGAAGGGAGAGACCGGGGGTCGCTCGCTATTGAAGGGCTTTCCGGTGACGCGGTAGTAGAGTTCGCGGCGGTTTTTTAGCTGATCCCCATCGACCGCGCTCCCACCATCGAAGAGGTCGAAATTTCCAAGACTGGGAAGGAAGCCAGAAGTGTCAGTGAAGCTCTTGCGGCCGACTTGCCCCTCGTAGCACATGGTGAGGAGCACCTCATCCGAGCCGAGGCTGCGGATGAGTGCGGGGTCATCATTTGCCGCGCCGTAGCGGGTGACGTAGGCGGGGCCTTCTACGATGAGAAGGAGTCCGAGACCACAGAGCATTCCAATGAGCCATGGGGTGCGGTGAGACTCGGGATATCTCTTTTTAAAGAAACCGTAAGCGAGGTAAAGAGGAGCGGCGGCGACCAGTGCGCAAAGGAAGTAGAGCGGGAATGCTAGGAGTCCCATTCCTATGGTGTAGAACACACCAACCCCATAAAAGACGGTGCCCATCAAGAGAATGGGGAACAGGAGCAAGCCCCAGTAACCCGCGACGATGAAGCCCGCGCCGCGCAGGCCGACAAGCCACGCAGGTTTTGTTTTTTCAAAAGTCTTAAAGAATCCAAAGAGACCCAAAATTGAGAAAGAGAGGACGAGAATGATTTGAGGCACCCTAGAAAAGGGATCGAAAAACATAGAGGACAGGGTCCCGGTAGCTAGCTCCCAAATCACGACGAGAAGAGGCCACACCCCGTAGAGAAAAGGATGAGTCAGCGCCCGCCCACACCATGCGAAGAAGCCCCTACGTGGAGCCGCTGATTCGAGCGGGTTCTGATAAGGATCTGGTGCCTTCATGCTAGGAAGCGCCATCTCATCCACCGCCATCTCGACCTGCGTCAGGGTCACCGGATCTTCGTAGCCCTCGCGATCGTGCCAGAGGTGGGCTTCGAGATCAGCGCGCACTTCCTTGGGGTCGGCTTGCTCGAGTTCCCACCAGGCACGATGTTTCTGCTCCCAGGCGTCGAGGGCTTGGCGTGCTTCATCGGTGAGCCAGTTGTCGTTCTTCATGAAAAGTTACTTTTGAGGTTTGCTCGGAGAGCGGAGGGTGGTGACGGCGTCAGTGAGGCCATCGTAGTAGGACTGCATCGCGAGGCCGCGGGCTTTCCCGGCGGCAGTCAGGCGGTAGTATTTCCGGGCGGGGCCGGCATCGCTTTCTTCGAGGCGGGACTGGATGAGACCCTGCTTACGCATGCGGGAGAGAAGCGGGTAGATGCTGCCTTCTGAGGCATCGAGGCCGGGGGCACTAACGAGTTTTTTGACCAGCTCGTAGCCGTAGCTCTCTTCTTCTGCGGCGATGGATGAGAGGACGCAGAACTCCAGAATCCCCTTCCGGAGCTGGACTGTCCAATTGTCGAAGCCATCGCTCATAGACGACATTTACCGCAAGCTACCTTGCTATGCAAGGTGATGTTTTTTTGAGGAGAATAAAAGAAGCGACACCCCTCTTTTGCTCTCCTGCTCCGGAGTATCATCCGCAGATTAAGATGATTTTGCAGATTACTGAGAGGGCGAATGATCACGCTCAGCTCTCTGATCAATCTGCGCAAATCATCTTAATCTGCGGATGAATTCTCAGCGGAGCAACGAAGAGCTCGGCTTGCGGGGCGTGGTTGATCAGCGGCGAGGCGCCACGGGCCTCTTTCGTGCTTGTGGGCGGGGACTTCCCTCGGAGCGGGAAGGGAACGAGCTTCTTCCGGAGGAAGATGGCTACGCTACGAACTGGAGAGTGAAACTTGGTGCTTCAAACTTCCCCTTTCAAACTTCAAACTCCCGCTGTGATTGGCGTGTT
>JALZWA010000164.1 GCA_023299815.1 Akkermansiaceae bacterium | reverse complement strand
GAGGGCATGGAAAGGGGGCAGGAAGAGAAGGAGTTTCCCGCCTTGCTATACGCGTATATCAAGACTAGCTTCAGGCATGTTAGCTATTCGTTTAAAACCTGAACTGGAAGACCGGCTTACTAAGTTGGCTAAGAAGACCGGACGCACCAAGACATTTTATGCTCGCGAGGCCATCGAGCAGCACCTTGAAAACTTGGAGGATTATTATTTAGCCGCTCAGGCTCTGGAGAGGACCAAGCGCACTTACACCCCAGCAGAAGCGAAGCGTGAGCTGGGATTATAGGATCAGCGATGAGGCCTTGAAGCAGCTCCGCAAGATGGGAACTGAAGGCCGACGACGTATTTTTACTTACCTCGATTCCAATATCACGGGGTGCGACGATCCTCGTCAGCTGGGCAAAGCGCTCAAAGGTGATCTAGGAGAGTTCTGGCGATACCGGGCCAGTCACTACCGGATCATCTGCCGCATTGAAGATGAAAACTTGATCGTGCTGGTGGTCAAGGCTGGCCATCGTCGCGATGTTTACGATTGATCTCGCTCTCCGCTCCTTCTTTGGCGGCGAGGTGGGTGCGCTGGTAAACCTCTTTCAAGTGGGTGATGGCGACTTGGGTGTAGATGCTGATACTGTCTAGTCTGGCGTGGCCTAGGAGTTGCTGGATGACTCGGATGTCTGCTCCATTTTCGTGCATGTGGGTGAAAGGGGTCAGGAAGGGTGAAAGGGGTCAGGAAGAGATTTGTTGCATTTTTCGCCAGACCTTCGGTAGCTTCTTGTTTTCTTTAAGCTCATTCGTCAGATTGTGGTCCGTTCGCGACACGCTGCCTGCCTTGTAGTGGTAGCGTGCTGCGCTTGCCGGTATCGAAGAAGGAGCGGGTGTTGGCACCATTTTTAAAGTTGAGTCTCCAGGTTAATCCATCTTTCCGGCGGAGGTCGCTACTTACCGCTATTCGATTTATGCAACAAATCTCTTCCTGACCCCTTTTCCTTTTCCTCTTCGTAGGCAATCTGATCACCAAGCAAGCCCCTAGACTCTCAAAAGGTCAGGGGCTTTTTCACTTCCAGCTATCTGGCCTAGAAACTACTTTGCCTTCATGCTCAACCGATTCAGGCAGTTGGCATTCCCTCAGATGCTTCTCTTGGAGACGATGGTGAGTATCAGCATGCTTACTCAATTCGTCCGTCCTCTGACCAGGTGGAAACAGAACCTTAGTGTGAATGGCTGGGAAGCCATCTCGTAATTCTGCGAGCGTCGGGACTTGGTCACTATCCGCAGTCAGGAGGACCAGCTTGTCATATTCCCCACGGAAAGCTCCACGAAGGATTTGAACTGAGAGCTGAACATCTGTTTTCTTTTCCTCATGGCTTTTGTAATGCCCATCACAGAGACGGCAATGCCGCTTCACGGGTTGAAACCGCCCGAGCATCTTCTCGACTCCAACCGAGGCGAGAGCGTCAATGTAAAGTTTGTGCCTTGGAATCGCTTCGGGTTTCCCCCGAAAGTAGGCGGTGATAGAGGTTGAAACCATCGATGAAGGCTTGAACGCGAGCCATGATTAAAAAAAAATCCCGGAGCCTCTCGACTCCGGGGACTACGGGATATACCCGCAGCGGATTGAAGACATCGTAATATCCAAAAGAACAAAATCAAGCCACTTCTGAAACCTTACTGGCAGCAACTGAAAGATAGCACAGCGGGGAGCATTCTGCTCTAACCCAGATGAAATAAGAAAAGTGGTACGGGATGACGGACTCGAACCGCCGACATACTCGGTGTAAACGAGTCGCTCTACCAACTGAGCTAATCCCGCTCACAGACGTTGGTGTCTGCGGAGAGATATAGGCATTTTCCGGAAGGGATCAAGAGATTTGCGCACTTGTCTTGCACGTTTTTCGGTGCTTCTCTCCGCGCCCGCCCTTTTCACCCCATGCACCTCCGCTTTTCCGAAGAAGAATTGGCCACCTTGATCGAGATGGTGAGCCTTGCTACGGAGGTGGCGAACCTGAATCCACAGGATAAGCAGCACTCAGGTTATGTGCGCTTCGAGGGACTGGAAAGTAAGATTCTGGAGAGTGCAAAGCACCACGGGATGGGCTCGGTGATCGAGTTCGACCAAGCACGCGGGAAGAACCGGGTGACGGAGGCTTTTCAGCAGGAGTCATTTTTCCAAGAATGTCTCGAGGAGTTCCGCGATGCCTCGTTCTGGGAGGAGCTGATGATTCGGCTCGCGGAGCGGGATGTCCTGCGCGAGATGGGCGAGAAGGCTTTCCTCGCGCTGAGCGATGAGGAGAAGGAAAAGGTGACCAAGCCGCAGGAGAAGCGCTATTGGGAAAAGTTTTCCACGAAGGGGATTGGCCAGCTTCACTGGATCGCGGGGCATGAGGAAGGCTAGACCTCTTTCCCTTTTTGCGGCAGTGTAGGGATATGATTTCTCGCAGGAAAAAATTCTATCCGCTCTCAGATCCCATGCGGGAATATCTCGCGAACACGGGACGAAGCTTAGACATCCCTCTGGTTTATGATGATCTGCTGCGCTTTTCTGGCTCGATGCCTTACGAGAATCCTGCGGGCGAGGAGACGCTCTGGCTGGAGGTGATGTATCCTCACGATGTGATGGCTGATCTACGCCCGAAGCTGACCGCGATCTATGCGATGCTGAAAATCGGAGGGGATCTTTCAATGGCGGAGCATCTGACGGTGGAGCGCATCGACTTCGGCGAGTTCGGGAATTCGCGCCCTTTTCGCATCCGCATCACGAACCTCTTCAACGGCAACTCGGATTACTACTACGTGAAGCACGCCGATGCCTCACGTCTCTTCGGGCTGGAGCTGGAGCACACTCTTTCGCCGAACCGGATCAACTATCTCGTGAATGGAAACACGCTCATCGAGGAGCACATCGCGGGGGTGCCTGGAGATGTCTTTATCCGGGATTACCTCAGCCAATCCGATCTCAATAAGGTGCGAATCGCCAAGGAGTTCGTAAAGTTCGGCGAGCGCTGCTTCCTCCGCCTCTTGGGTGATATGCGGACGGTGAATTATGTGGTGGATATCACGCCCGACTTCGAGGAGGTGCAGTATCGCGTGCGACCGATCGACTTCGACCAGCAGTGCTATGAAGGAAACCTAGCAGTCTACCGTGCCCACCTTTTCCCGGACAATCAGCCGGTCGAGGAGCTGGTGCGCTCGCATCTGAACGATCAGAATATTCTGCAGTATCGCGCGGAGGAGCATTCTCAGATGTCACGACGCGCAAAGGTGGAACGCAGCCGCCTCTTGAGACTGCTGCGGGTGATGGAAAAGGAGAGTCTTTCACCCTACGAGCACGTCGTTTCTCTGCGGGAGTCGATGGCGGAGCGCTATGGCACTCATTCCTTTGATTCTTGCGAGACGATGGGAGAATTGACCCGTGCGCATTTGCAAATTGTCTTAGAGGCGAAACAATGATGAATAGACGGAGTCAACTTGACGTTATACCCTCGAATTATGTGGAAGTTCTGTGCCTTTCTTTTGCCTCTGCCTCTGAGCGCGGCGACTCCTGGAATCTGGGAACCTTTTTCCACTGAGACCAATGCGGGTGCTTGGGGTCTCTACGATTTCCTAAATCAAGCGACTTCTTATCCAGAGTGGTTCGATGACGGGGAGGCAGGCGAAAATGCCGATCCCTATGCCGGTGCGATCTTCCTCAACGATCCTGATGCCGCAGATGAACCAATTTTATATAATCAGCCCTACTTGATTTTTGCTGATGAATTTGTAGGAGACGGCGATTTTGTGGGAGATTTTCATGCCTCGCAAATCGCAGGCATGGAAGTGGATGTCCTCATCACTTTCCCTGAACTTCTCGAATCCTGTGATCTCACCTTCATCTCGAACAGCGGCGGTGAGACGATCACTTATTACTCAGATTTTTTTGCGGGAGATTCTTTTCCCGATCCGGTGAACTGGACGACGCTCTCTGTCACCTTTGATCAGCAGTGGTTTATCTTTGACGAAGAACTACAGGAGTATTTTGAGGTAGAGATCACAGACGAAGTTTTAGGAGATGTCGTGGAGGTTGGGATTCGCTTTTTTCCCACTGCGACCAATCAGACGGTTTGGGCTCCTGGGATTGATAACTTCGCCCTCACGCCAACGATCATCGCACCAGTGCCCGTGCCTGACTTCGTGGATGGGAAATTCGTGATGACCTACGAGGCCACTCCGGGGAACCGCTACCTCATTGAGGAGTTCAATGTCGCTACGGAAAGCTGGGAAGATTTCGCAGGTGAAAGCGAGACCACGCAAAGCGGGACGAGCCAGACCTTTGAGACCTCGGTGGCTCCCGGAAAGGCCCTTTTGCGCATCAGCGCTGAACCAGATTACCAAGAGGTCGTCAGCACTGGGATCGCGCCGGGTCCATAGGCTTACTCAACCCAGAAGGTGACGTAGCAATCTTTCTCACCGAGCTTCTCTTGGTCCGGAATCCAGAGGACTTCCATGCCTTCATAAAAAGGTTTCTTGGGCTCGAGTTCAAGGACTCCAGTCTTCTCACTCCCCTGAGCAATCATGATGGATTGGCCTTCCATTTTCTTGGAAAAAAATTCGATTGAAAGGGCTCCCTTTTCGAGGAAATCTTCGCCGAGCAGATCGGTCTCATCTTCATAGAGTTTCACTTTGACCTCTTCGCCATCAGCAGCACGGACTGCTTCAAAGAAATCCGAGCGCATGAGCTTCTTCCGCTCTTTGGCATCAGCATCCAAGCGAGGGAAGAAATTGGGGACTTTCAGTTCTACCGCGATGCGGATCGGGTTGTCGGTCGTCTTTTCGATCAGCTTTGGCTTCACGATCATTTTCCCGTCTGATTTGGTCATGAGGAACTCAGCCTTGGTGCCGCCCTTAACAGAGACGAGAACAGAGACGGGCTCGTCGGGATTGACGCCCCCTTTTGACTCACTCGTCAAACCACCTTCATCGAGAAGGGCGCGGTTCACCCACTTCCCATGCATATGCTCCTGGATGCGGTAGTAGACCACGAACTCGGCATAGCCGATCCGCTCTTCCCGCCCCTTCATGATGTGCATGATCCCCTTGCCATCATCTCCGTAGCCATAATCGAAACGCCGATCATCCCAAGCTGTGAAGTAGCCGAGCCAGTTTTTATCTTCAGAAATTGCGGGGAGATCAGCTTTCGCAAAGACGGCAGAAAAACAGAGGAATAGAGCAGTCAGTTTCATCTCTCATCAGTTAGCATCTTTCTCCACTCCTCGCAAATCATGAAGTCACTCCTTTTTCTCACCTTCTCATTCCTTCTTCTCGCCTGCCAATCGGGGGCGGATCAGTCGCTCGAGCTGGGCACGGTCACTTATGAGTCGACTCTCGCCGGAGCCCTCGAAAAGTCTCAGAAGTCGGGAAAGCCGGTATTCCTTCTCTTTCAAGAGGTTCCGGGATGACGAGGCTGCCGTGACTTCGGGTCCGAAGTCCTTTCTCACGAGCCACTAGTGAGGATGATTGAGGGGCATTTTGTGCCTGTCGCCATTGCGAATAACAAGAGAGGTGACGATGCCAAAATCCTCAAAGAATTTCGCGAACCCGCTTGGAATTACCAAGTCATCCGCTTCATCAACGCGCAGAAAAAAGACCTCATCCCACGGCGGGATCAGATCAATTCCATCCCCGCGGTAGCCACCCGCATGATTGCTGCGCTGAAAGCCGCCAAGCGACCGGTCCCACCTGAACTCACCAAGCTCGCGGGCTAAAAAAAGACGCCCGCAGGATCTCTCCCGGGGCGTCTTTGAAAAAAAGTGACCTTACTTGGCCGCCTCGTAATTCGCGGCGACCACGTCCCAGTTCACCACACTCCAGAATGCGGAGATGTAGTCTGGGCGGCGGTTCTGGTAGTTCAGGTAGTAAGCGTGCTCCCAGACATCGAGGCCAAGGATAGGAGTGCAGCCGCATGTGCCAGCAGCCTCACCCATGAGTGGGTTGTCCTGGTTCGGAGTGGAGCAGACTCCGAGCGTGCCATCAGCTTTGAGACCAAGCCATGCCCAGCCGGAGCCGAAGCGAGTCGCGCCTGCTTTTGCAAATTCTACCTTAAAGGAATCGAGTGAACCAAAAGCTGCATCAATCTTCTCAGCAAGCTCACCGGAGGGAGCGCTCGCACCACCGGGGGCGATGACTTTCCAGAAAAGGCTGTGGTTAAAGTGGCCTCCGCCATTGTTACGAAGCGCAGGAATGTCAGCGATCTTCGCCTGAAGCTCCTCGAGCGAGAGGCCAGCAAGATCAGCATTGCTTTCAAGAGCCGCATTGAGATTAGACACGTAAGCATTGTGGTGCTTACCGTGATGGATCTCCATGGTGCGGGCATCGATATGGGGCTCAAGCGCGTCATGCGCATATCCGAGGTCGGGAAGTGAGTGGGACATGGTATATTAAGTATCTGGTTGGTGATCGTGCCTAGCCTTTGCCTTGCGCCGATCTCCTGCTAAGAAAGCATTTCCCAGATCAACCGCAAGAGTCGAATCCCATGCTCGCCGCACTTACCTCCCAAGAACTCACTATCATCGCCGCTTCCACCGTCGGTGGTTTCCTTCTCGCCTTCCTCATTCTCATGGTCCGACTCAGCTCGGTCAATGCCACTGCCCGTGAGCGGGAAAAGGCGACCGCAAAGACTCTCGTCGACATGGAGGCCACTGAAGCGACGCTCAAAGACGAGATCCTAGGGCTCCGCCACGCCGAATCCATCCTCCTCAAGCGGCAGGGCCAGCTCGAGCACCAGGTCCAAGCCCAGCAGACGCGCCATCTTGAGACGACCGACCTCCTCAACACCGTCGAGACACGCTTCACTGATACCTTTAAAGCCCTCTCCTCCGACTCCCTCAAGCTCTCCCAGCAGCAGTTCCTCCACCTCGCCAAATCCACCTTCAAGACCGAGCAAAAGGAAGCTCAAGGCGAACTCTCCAAGCGCGAGCAAGCCGTGGCACACCTCGTCAAACCCGTCGCCGAATCCCTTGAAAAAATGCAATCCCGCATCGGCGAGATCGAGAAAGC